>CANRCY010000020.1 GCA_947629225.1 uncultured Clostridia bacterium
GTCGCCATGACGGGGGAGATCACCCTGCGCGGCAAGGTGCTTCCCATCGGCGGGTTAAAGGAGAAGGCGCTCGCCGCCAGCCGTATCGGCATTCACGACATCATCATTCCCGAAGAGAACAAAAAGGACGTGGAGGAAATCCCCGAAACGATCCGCAAGGACCTCAACTTTATCTGCGTGAACAACGTAGACGAGGTGTTCCGCAATGCGGTGACGGGGCTCGGTTATGCTCATTAAAGAGGCAAAATTCATGACGTCGGCGGCGCGGGCAGAGCAGTTTTTAAAGCCCGCCAAGCCGATGATCGCCGTGTGCGGAAAGTCCAATTCGGGCAAGAGCACCCTCATCAACCTGCTCGCGGGGAGAAAGGGGCTCGCCAAGACGAGCGCCGCGCCGGGCAGAACGCGGCTCGTCAACTATTTCGACTTCGGGGAGTTTCTCCTTGCCGACCTTCCCGGCTACGGCTATGCCGCCGTCTCCAAGGAGGAAAAGCTCAAATGGGCAAAGACGCTCGACGCTTTTTTTGCCTGCAAAGAGGACATCGCGCATGTGTTCGTGCTCTCCGATATCCGCCGCGACCCCTCCGAAGACGACTTGCAGATGATAAATTTTTTGAATTATCATATCCTGCCCTTCACCGTCATCGCGACCAAGAGCGACAAGCTCTCCCGCATGAAGATCAAAGAACGGGTGCGCAAAGTGGCGCAATGTTACGGGCTCGGCGAGGGGAACGTGATCGCCGTCTCGGGGCTCACGGGCGGCGGCAAAGAGGAGCTTCTCAAAAAAATCGAAAGTATTTTGGAACAGAGCGGAGCGGAGTAACGCTCCGCTTTTGCTTGACAGCGGCGCATATCCGTGATAAAATGCAACCGTTCTTACGAGGTGATCTATGAAAAAACCGATCCGTATGCTCCTTTCCGCAGTTGCATTTGCGCTCATGCTTGTCCTTTTCACCGCCTGCGCGGGACCCAAATGGGAACTCGGCGCGTCCGCTGAAAAAAAGACGGTCGCCCCAAGCGAGAGCTTTACCGTCACCGTCACGACGAAGAATGTCGGCGGGGATTTCAAGTGCGACCATCAGACAAAGGACGTCGGCGCGGCGCCTTCCCTCTATCTCGACGTCGGCACGGGCAGGGTGTATCTCGCCTTCGATGTGCGCGCAACGGACGACGAAGTGCGCGAGGTCGCCTTTGCGGGCGGGGAAACGGTCACGGTAGAGTGGACCTTCCGCGCCAATGTTCTCGACGTCAGTAACCCCAAGGAAATGGCGGCTCCCGCGGGCAAATATACCTTGCGGCTCACCTTCCTCGGAACGGAGAAGATCATAGAGGACTTCCTCGAGATCAAAGTCGGAGAATAAGAGAGCAGTTTGCCGCCGCGCCGCGAAAAAAATTCGCGGCGCGGCGGCGTTTTTTTGCGTTTTTTCGGTATTCCCCCCGAAAAGAACTTGCAAAAATTTTGCGGGTATGTTATACTTTATCGGTCTGCGGCAAGGTTGCCGCGGAAAATCCACACCTTCTTCTGCGCCGCTCGCCGTGCCCCGTAAATCTATTCCTGCGGGGAAGGAGCGGAACTGCCGCAGAGAGGGGAGGAAAAACGGAGGATTTTATGGCAGTTATCACCATGAAACAACTTCTCGAAGCGGGCGTCCATTTCGGGCACCAGACGAGAAAGTGGAACCCCAAGATGAAGAAGTACATCTTCGCAGCCCGTCACGACATTCACATCATCGACCTCGAAAAGACGGCGAAACTCGTCGAAGAGGCGTATGCCTACGTCGTCGATATGGTCAAGTCGGGCAAGACGGTGCTCTTCGTCGGCACAAAGCGTCAGGCACAGGACGCCATCAAGGAAGAGGCGGAGCGCTGCGGACAGTACTACGTCAACTCCCGTTGGCTGGGCGGCTGCCTCACCAACTTCAAGACCATCCGCGGGCGCATCGAGTATCTCGAAAAGCTCGAAAGAATGGAAGAGAGCGGCGAGTTCGACCTGCTCCCCAAGAAGGAAGTGCTCGGGCTCAAAAAGGAGATGGCGAAACTTCAGGAGAACTTGGGCGGCATCAAGAACATGCGCTCGTTGCCCGGGCTTCTGTTCGTCGTCGATCCCCATGAAGAGGACATCGCCGTCGCCGAAGCGCGCAAACTGCACATTCCGATCGTCGCGATCACCGATACCAACTGCGATCCCGACCTCATCGACTATGTGATCCCCGGCAACGACGACGCGATCCGCGCCATCAAGCTCCTTTCGTCCGTGATCGCCAACGCCGTGATCGAGGCGAACGAGGGCGGCACGTTCGAAGTGAAGGAAGAGGACGAGGGAGCGGAAGCGCCCGCCGAAGCTGCCGAGCCCGCCGAAGAACCTGCGGAAGCGCCCGCCGAAGCCGAAGTTCCCGCCGAAGCGCCCGCAGCCGAAGAGTAAAAATCATAAGGAGATCAATATATGGCATCGTTTACAGCGAAAGACGTTATGGCGCTCCGCGAACAGACGGACGCAGGAATGATGGATTGCAAGCGCGCCCTTACGGACGCGGACGGCGATATGCAAAAGGCGGCGGAACTTCTCCGTGAGAGAGGGATCGCCAAAGCCGCAAAGCGTGCGAGCAAGGTCGCAGCCGAAGGGCTCGTGTATGCCTATGTCGCAAACGGGACGGGCGTGCTCGTCGAAGTCAACTGCGAGTCCGACTTTGTCGCAAACGGCGAAAAGTTCTCCTCCCTCGTGCAGGCGGTCGCGCAGATCGCCGCCGAGAAAAAGCCCGCCGACGTAGAGGCGCTCCTTGCCCTCGATATGGGCGGCAGAACGGTCGAGACCTTCCTGCAAGAGCAGACGGGCGTCATCGGCGAAAAGATCTCCGTGCGCCGCTTTGTCTGCTTCGAGAGCGCGGGGCTCATCGAGACCTATATCCACATGGGCGGCACGCGCGGCGTTATGCTCAACTTTGCGGGCGCAGACACTCCCGAAACGAGAGAGCTCGCCCACAACGTGGCGCTCCACGCGGCGTTTGCCACTCCTCGCTATCTTGCGGCGGCAGACGTTCCCGCAGAGGTCGTCGCGCATGAGAAAGAAATTCTCAAAAAGGAAGTCATGAACGAGGGCAAGCCCGAGGCGATCGCCGAAAAGATCGTGCAGGGCAGGGTGAAGAAGTTCTTCGAAGACAACTGCTTGCTCGAACAGAAGTATGTGAAGGACGATTCCGTCACCGTCGGTCAGCTCATCGCAAACACCGCGAAGACTTCCCCCGTCTCCCTCAAAGAGTTCTGCTGCTTCGTGCGCGGGGAAGGGATCGAAAAGAAAGCCGAGGATCTCTCCGAAGAAGTCGCGAAACAGGTCGAGGCAATGAAGAAGTAAACAAAGATTGCAGTCATTCAAACAGTCGTCCCTTCGGTCGGCTGTTTTTTTGTAAAAGAAAACCACGCGATAGCCGCGTGATTCAAGAGAGGCTTTTTGCATATTCTCGCCCTCCCCCGCGCGGAACGCGCGGGGGAGGGGGTAGGGGAGAGCACGACTTATTAAAAATGCAGTAGAGATTTCTCGATTCCGTTTCCGCACCACTCGAAATGACATTGAAAGGCGGCGTCTCACTTTCTTCCTCGCACCCGTACCCTTATAACAAAATATTTCGGGGAAGGTATTGCAATTTTTGCCAAACTATGGTATACTGAAAAAAATCAAACTGCGGGAGTATGCTATGCAACCCAAATATAAACGCGTTTTGCTCAAACTCTCGGGCGAGGCGCTCGCGGGCGAGCAAAAATTCGGGCTTAACGAAAAAGTCGTCTCCATGGTTGTCGACCAGCTCGTAAAGGTCCATAATATGGGGGTAGACATTGCCCTCGTCATCGGCGGAGGCAACTTCTGGCGGGGAAGGCAGGGCACCATGATGGAGCGCACCACCGCCGATCAGATGGGGATGCTCGCCACCGTGATGAATTCCCTCGCCATGATGGACGCCATCGAACAAAAGGGGATCCCCACCCGCGTGCAGACCGCCCTCAACATGGTCTCCGTCGCCGAGCCCTATGTGCTCCGCAAGGCGCTCCACCACTTCGAAAAAGGGCGTATCGTCATCATGGCGTGCGGCACGGGCAACCCGTACTGCTCGACCGACACGGCGGCGGCACAGCGCGCCTGCGAGATCAAAGCCGACGTTTTGCTCATGGCAAAGAACGTCGACGGGATTTACGACAGCGACCCCAACACCAACCCCAAGGCGAAGAAGTACGAAAAGCTGACTTTTTCGCAGATCCTGAACCAAGGGTTGAAGGCAATGGACGCCACCGCCGCCACCATGTGCATGGAAAATCATATTCCCGTGCTCGCATTTGCGCTCAACGAGCCCGACAGCGTGCTCCGCGCCGTGTGCGGCGAACAGCTCGGCACGCTCATCTCCAACGAATAACTTTATTCAAATAAAATCAAAGAGAGGAAAAGTCATGGAAAACGAAAAAGTGGAAGAGATCTTGCTTGTTCTCGAAGACAAACTCGAAAAAGCCAAAAACGTATTGCAAGACGACTACGCCGCCATCCGCGCGGGGCGCGCCAATCCGCACGTCCTCGATAAATTGCAGGTGGAAGCCTACGGCATGATGAGCCCCTTGAAACAGCTCGGCAACATCTCGGTCGCGGACGCAAGGTGCCTCGTCATCGCCCCGTGGGACAAATCGCTGCTCAAATCCATCGAAAAAGCGATCCAAGCCTCCAACATCGGGATCAATCCCACCAACGACGGGAACGTCATCCGCCTCGTCTTCCCCGAACTCACCGAGGAACGCAGAAAGGACCTCGTGAAGCAGGTGAGAAAGATGGGGGAGGAGACCAAGGTCGCCGCCCGCAACATCAGAAGGGAGGCGATGGAGGGGATCAAAAAGCTCAAAACGGGCAAGGAAATTTCCGAAGACGAAGCCTCGAACGCAGAGACGGACGTGGAAGACGCCATCGCAAAATGTATCGCCGAGATCGATAAACTCGTTTCCGCCAAGGAAAAGGATTTGATGACGATCTGATGGGCATTCCGCGGCATGTCGCCATCATCATGGACGGAAACGGGCGCTGGGCGAAAAAGCGCCTTCTTCCGCGCGTCGCCGGGCACCGCGAGGGGATGAAGCGGATGGTCTCGCTGAGCGACCATGCCTTCGACGCGGGCGTGGAATATGTGACGCTCTACGCCCTCTCCTGCGAGAACCTCTTCCGCCCGCAAGCGGAATTGGACGGGCTGTTCGAGCTGTTCCGCACCTATTTTACCCAAAACGTCGAACATCTCGTGCAAAAAAACATCTCGTTGCGCGTGATAGGGGACCTTGCGCTCCTTCCGTCCGACATCGCCCTTCTCGCCCGCAAGGGAGAGGAACGTACGGCGGGCGGAACGCGGGGGACGCTTGTGCTCGCCGTCGCCTACGGCGGCAGACAGGAGCTCCTTTCCGCGGTCAATGCCGCGGTGCGCGGGGGAAAAGAACTTGACGAAGAGGGTTTCCGCGGGCTCCTGTCCACGGCGGAATTCCCCGATCCCGACCTTCTCATACGGACGGGAAACGAAAAGAGACTTTCGAACTTTTTACTTTGGCAAAGCGCCTATACGGAGCTATACTTTTCCGAGAAGATGTTTCCCGCCTTTACCGACGCCGATCTGGACAGGGCGCTCAAAGATTACGCGGGCAGGGAACGCAGGTACGGCAGGATATAGCGGATTTGCAAAGGGAGATACAGAACAAACATGAAGCGTTTTTTGACGGGAACGGGATATGTGATCGTCCTTTTGGGGTTTTTCTCCCTGAGGGTCTATTTCAACACCCCTCTCTTTTTCGATCTGCTCATTCTGCTCTTCTGCTGTTTGGGCACGTTCGAGATGTGCCGCGCCCTGCAAGACAGGATCGACCTCGTGCAAAAGGTGCTCGTCCAGATCTTTTCCGCGGGGATCATCGCCTGCTACTGCGTGAGCGACGCGGTCTATAAATATCTCCGCGTTTCCGATCCTTCCATCGTCAATTACTCGCCCAATTTAACGTTCGTCGTCTTTATGTGCGCTGTTTCCGTGCTCCTCAGTCTGCTCGTGTTCCGCCACGAGAAGACGAGCCTCGCCTCGGCGTGCTGTTCGCTGCTTGCGCTCGTGTACCCTTGCATATTTTTGCTTGTCCTGTGCGGGGTCAACCATATGCCCGCCTATTCGGAAATCGGGATTTTGTTCGTGTTCGCCATCTGTCCCTTCTCCGATTGTTTTGCCTATCTCTTCGGCAAATTGCTCGGCAAAAAACTGCCCATGAAGATGGCGCCGAACGTCAGCCCGAACAAGACGGTCATCGGCGGGCTCGGCGGTCTGCTCGGCGGGGCGATCGGGGCGATCGCGCTCTTTTACGCCTATTTCTTCCTCGAAAAAGTCGGCATTTTGCCGCAATACGAAATTTTCTCCCATCCCGTCAATCTTGTCTTCTTTACGGGGTTGGGCGTGCTCACGTCGGCGTTTGCCGAGCTCGGCGATCTGGTCGAGAGCGCCTTCAAGCGCCGTCTCGGGATCAAAGACATGGGCAAGATCCTGCCGGGGCACGGCGGCATTCTCGACCGTATCGATTCGTCGCTCTATGCCTGTCTCATCGTCTGTTTTGTGCTCGTTCTCAGGATCATGATCGCGGGTTAGCGCGCATAGAATAGAACCGAGCCGTGCGTCCGCATTCGCGGACGCTTTTTGAAAATCCTTCCCCGTCGCCCCTTTATTCGGACGCTCGGCGGGGAAAGCAAGAGGAACTTTCATGGTAAAAATCGCGTTGGTCGGCTGTACGGGCAGCATCGGGCGGCAGGTCTGCGAGGTGGTGCGGGCGTATCCCGACCGCTTTTGCTTCTCCGCCCTCGTCTGCGGAAACAACCGAGAAGAACTCTCCCGTCTCTCGCGGGAATTCCGTCCTGCGGCGGCATTGCTCGCTTCGGAGATCGGCGATCCCGCGCAGGTATTCGAAGACTGCGACGTCGCGTTCATCGCGGCGGGCGGATTTGCGGGGCTCTCCTACACCCTTGCCGCGGCGCGGGCGGGAAAGAAGATCGCCCTCGCGAATAAGGAATCCCTCGTCTGCGGGGGGGAGCTCGTCCTGCGGGAGACCGCGCGGAGCGGCGCGGAGCTCGTTCCCGTCGACAGCGAACATTCCGCGCTCTTCCAATGCCTGCATTTTCACCGCGACGCTCCCTATAAAAAATTGGTTTTGACGGCGAGCGGCGGACCCTTCCTCCGTCTCTCCGAAGAAGAGCTCGCGCGGGTGACGGCGCAGGAAGCCCTCCGCCACCCGACGTGGAAAATGGGCGCAAAAGTCACCTTGGACAGCGCGACCCTTCTCAACAAGGGATATGAGGTCATCGAGGCGAAATGGCTCTACGGCGCCGATTTCGGGCAGATCGAGGCGGTCGTGCACCCCGAGAGCGTCGTGCATTCCCTCGTCTGCTTCGAGGACGGAGCCGCGCTTGCCCAACTCGGCTATCCCGATATGAAAGTGCCCATCCAGCTCGCGCTCACCTATCCAGAACGGCTCCCCTGCGAGCGGCAGCTCGACTTTGCAACGCTCGGCGCGCTGCATTTCGAACGGCTCCCCGAGGAGCGTTTCCCCTGTTTCCGCCTCGCCGTGGACGCGGGGAAAGAGGGCGGGACCGCGCCCACCGTTCTCAACGGGGCGGCGGAGATCGCGGTGCAAGCCTTTCTTGCGGAAAGGATAACTTTCCCGCAGATCGCGGAAACTGTGCGGGAGACCCTCGAACGCGTCCCGCATATGGCGGCGGACAGCTTTGCGACGTTGAAGGAGGCGGATATGCGCGCGCGCGCAGTTGCTTCGGAATACATTTATGGCAAATAATCTTCTTTCGGTTTGGAGCACGATCGGTTCGGTCGCGCTTGCAATCCTCATTTTGCTCGTCATGATCACGATCCATGAGTTCGGGCACTATCTCGTGGGGAAACTTCTCCGCTTCAAGATAGACGAATTCTCCATCGGCTTCGGTCCCGCGCTGTTCAAGCGCAGGAGCAAGAAGACGGGGGAACTGTTTGCCGTGCGCCTGTTGCCCCTCGGCGGTTTTTGCGCCTTCGCGGGCGAGGACGGAGACGAAGAGGAAGGAAAGAAGAAAAAGAAATCCGCGCCCGAAAACGAGCCCTTCGAAGAGCTCGAAAACGCGGAAGCCCCCGCGGAAGAGAAGGCGGAAACAGAGACGGTAGGGGAATCGGAGCCCTCTCCCGCAGAGAACAAACCTCCGAAAAAGCGGGATTGGAACGACGACGGGCTCTTCACCCACATGAAGCCGTGGAAGCGCATTCTCGTGCTCTTCGCGGGCGCGGCGATGAACTATCTGCTCGCCCTCGTGCTCATCATCGTCGCCTTTCTTGCCTACGGGCAGAGCATGGTCGCCGTCTATAAAATGGAGGAGGCGGAGGGGGAGTACGCCGTTTACAGTCTGCACGACCTCGACATTCTTCTCCGCGTCGAGGGCAAGGAGCTCTACCTCGTCTCGGACGTCGCACAGGCGCTCAACCAAAGGGGAGAGGGGGATCTCGTCAAAATCCTCGTCTCCCGCGTGGTCGGCGAGGAATGGGTCGACGACGGAAAAGGGGGAACGGTCCGAAAATACCTTCGCGAAGAGATGGAAGTCACCGTCATGCTCCGCGCGAAAGTCGATGTCAAAAACAGCGCCGATTTTTCAAGTCTTTGGAATGCGCTCGGCGTAAAGTACGAGGAGTCCGAAGAAGAGGGCGGGGGAGGCTACTATCTTGCCAACGCCGTTTACAGTTTCGGCTTTTGGAAGTCGCTCGGGCGGGCGTTCGTCTATTCGTTCAAGATCGCGGGGAGCATTTTCAAAGTCATCGGCGAACTCTTTATGGGAAGGCTGGGGCTCTCGGCGTTCGGCGGACCCGTAACGACCATCCGCATGACCTCGGAGATCGCCTCCCGCGGGTTCCGCTACTTCCTCGAGATCGCGGGCTATATCGGCGTCAATCTCGCCGTGTTCAACCTGTTGCCCATTCCCGCGCTCGACGGCAGTAAAGTCGTGTTTACCGCCATCGAGTGGGTGCGCGGGAGACCCATTTCCCGCAAGATCGAGGCGATCATCCACGCCGTCGGCTTCGTGCTCCTGCTCGGCTTCGCCATTCTCGTGGATATCCTGCAATTCGTCCTGTAAAAAAGCCGCAAAAAAGTCCGCCCCGCGCAAAGGTTTGCGCGGGGCGGACTTTTTTTCTTCCGGTCACTCGGACTTTTCTTTGCGGGCGTTTACCTTCTTCACTTCCCGCACGAAGGTCTTGGAGCTGAACACGAGAATGCCTGCCACAACGACGATCGCGATGTCTACGAACACGAAGGAGTTATAGGCGAGGGAGTATGCCCAGACGCTGTCGAGCGTGCTGTATTCGGAGAAGGCGAATACGCCCGAAAGCACATGGGAGACGAAGCGGAACAGGCTTCCCGCGATCGTCCCGAGGGCGAATTGGATTTGCGGCAGCTTTTCGAGGGGTTTGCAGTGCGCAAACAGCCCCGCAAGCCCGATCCCCGCAAAGGCGATGGGGTAGTCGAGCAAGATCTGCGCGGGATGGATGAGCCACGGGTCTTGCACGATCTGCAAAATCCCATAGATGAACCCCGCGAAAATGCCCTTCTTCACGCCGAACATGTAGGCGTACACGGCAAGGGGCAGGAGGGAGGCGATCGTCACGGAGCCGCCCTGCGGCAGGGTGAGCCCGGGGATTTTCAGATAGGAGAGGGCAAAACTCATCGCAATGCACACTGCCGCATAGGCTATGGACTTGCTGTCGAACCCGCTCTTATCCTTTCTGCCGAAGAAGAAAGCAGCAAAGAGCAAAAACCCGACGAGCCCGAGCGCCCCCAAATATAAGCCGACGTTTTCGCCGACCGTGATCGTTGCGCCGTTGTTCTCTTCCGCCGTGCCGTTCGCGTAATAGATGCCCGTGCAGATCAAAAGGGCAATGAGCGCCGTGCCCACGGCGGCGAGGGAGACGATCTTCGCGATGCGGAAGGGCTTTTCCCCGAAGAGATAGCAGATGTACGTTGCGGCGACCGCGAGCACTGCCGTAGCGCCGAGCACGACGGAAGGCTGGAACACAAGGTCGAAGAAGTAGCCTTTTTCCTGCATCTCGGCAAATTCGAGGGAGAGCATGGCGAGAATGACCGTGACCGAGAATCCGCACGCGAGCGCGACGGCGACTTTGAGATAGCCGCGGAACGCCTCTTCCTTTTTCAGACGGACGACGATACCCACGGCAACGAGCAGGACCGCGAGGACGATCGCGGCGTAAAAGAAGACGCTTGCGAGGTTGTTCTTCGCAAACTCCGTCCATACGTCGGGATAGACGTACCCGTCGCCGTCCGCGGTTTCGATGACTTCGGTGTAAGAAGCCAACAGGGAACCGAACATAAAAATTACCTCCTGTTTGTCCGTCTTGGAATGTTTCAAAAAGAAATCGCCCGCGCAAATGTGCGCGGGCGGAAAACTCCTCGGAAATCCTGTCTTTCGTTCAAGTATTGCCTTGTCCGATTCGAATGGTATGATCTCAGCTTTTTACGGCACCCACGACGGATATTGAATTTTGATAGTTGCATTATAATACGAAACGCCGCCGAAGTCAAACGCTTTTGCGGGAAAAGGCGGGAATTTCATTCGCTTTTTGCATGGATGGGCTTCTGCGTATCCTATTCCGGGATCGGCTCGGCGAGAAGGGTCCGGTAGTCGGTGTAAACGACGAACCCCGCCTTGGTTTTGGGGGGCTTTTTCACATACTTCACTTTGCAGAAGTCCACGGGCACCTTGCCGCCCCCTTTGGCGTCCGAATAGCGCGCGCACACCCCCGCGGCGAACAGGAGCGCCTCGTCCGTCACCTCCCGCCCCTTCGTTTCGATGACGACGTGGCAGGAGTGGTATTTTTGCGTGTGCAGCCATATGTCCTCAGGAGAACTCGACCGCACGAGCCTGTCGTTCTGCAAATTGTTTCTGCCCGCGCGGATGAGGAAGCCGTCCTTTTCATATCGGCGGTAGGGGATTTCGGGCGGGGCTTTGCGCCCGCGCGTCTCTTTGGGGGCTTTCAGCATGCCCGCGGAAAGGAGCTCCTCTTCAAGGGAGCGCAGATCGTCCGCGTCCGAGGCGGCGGAGATCGCGGCGAGCAAACTCTCCGCGTAGTCGAGTTCCGCCTCCGCCTCCCGCTCCTGCGGGGCTGCGATCTCGAGAGCGCGCTTCTGTTTGCGGTATTTTTTGAAGTAATTCTGCGCGTTCGCGGAGGGCGTAAGCGTCTCGTCGAGAGAAATTTTCAGCGTACCGCCCGTTTCGTCGTAGTAATTGGGGAGTTCACAGCTCTTCATCCCCCGCGAAAGAAGGTGAAGATTGGCGGTCAAGAGCTCGCCCTTGATGCGGTTTCCCTCGGCAGAGGCGCATTCCCGCTGTTTTTCGCGGATCTGTGCGAGCCGCTTTTCCGCTTTTTTGCGCACGCCGTTCACGGCGGAAAAGAGCTTGCGCCGTTCCCCTTCGAGCGTCTTCCGTGCCCGCCGTTTGCCGTAAAAATAGCTCTGCGCCGCGCTCAGGGTGGGGAAGGGGAGCCCTCCCTCGCACGCCCGCGCGAAAAAGTCGGTCGGCTCTCCGTCCCGCTCCGCAACGCAGGGAGAGATCTCGTCGGAGAAAATATACCCGTAAACGTGGTCGGCAAAGTCTCCGCCGCGGTAAGAGGCGACGATCTGTTCCGCCGTGCAGGGGGCGAGCCCCGCGACGTGCAGAAAGAGAAAACGCGGCATGTCCTCGTGCGGGGAAGAAAGAAGTGCGCGGAGCGCGGCTCTGTCGGAAGGATTGACTTTGTCCTGCGGGGCGGGGAGAACGTATTTCACGCCCGCAAGAATGGCGCGTTTGCAGTTTTCGTCGAGCATGGTCGTCTTTAACGCGCCGAGCACCGTGCCCTTTTCGGTGAGAATGATGTTGGAGTACTTCCCCATGATCTCCGCGCGCAGTTCCCGCTCCGTTTCGGAAAAGTCGGAAAAGCACTTCACGCGGATCACGAGGATGCGCTCGAAGCCGTCGAGGTTAACGCCCAAAATTTCCGCGCCCGTGAGGTGCTTTCTGAGCAGCATGCAGAAATTGGGCGCAACGAGAGGGTTTTCGCGTTCGTCCTCGGTAAAATATACGCCGCAGTCGGAGGCGTTGGCGTTCAGCGTGAGCTTTACCGTGCGCTTCCCCGTGTACACGATGAGCGCTAGCTCTTCCTTTTCGGGTTGGTTCACGCGGTTGATCCTGCCCCCGCGCAGGGTCTCGTCCAGCTCCTTTGCGATGAGCCTTAACGTAAAAGTATCCTGTGGCATGTCTCCATTATACCCCGAACCTTGCCGTTTGTAAAGAAAAACTTTCCCGTTCTTCGGTTTGTGCGTTGCAGTCGCCGCAGCTTGGGCGTCCGCCGCAGAAAAAAGAGACCGCGAACCGATAAAAATCGCTTTCCTTTTTCGCGCCGATGTGTTACAATGTAATTTGCGATATTTTGGAAACGAAAACTTTATCAGGAGATTCTGTTATGAAATACGAAGTAAAACCCGCGGAAAAAAGCACAGTTAAGATCACGATCTCGTTCACGCCCGAGGAATGGGCGGAAGCGAACAACAAGGCGTATGTGCAAAACAGGAGCAAATACGCCGTCAACGGATTCCGCAAAGGCAAAGTCCCCAAACACGTCCTCGAAATGTACTACGGTAAAGGGCTCTTCTACGAAGACGCGCTCAACTTGCTCTATTACGAACATTACGGCAAGATCCTCGAACAGGAGAAAGACCGCTTCACGGCAGTCGGCGATCCTTCCCTCTCCCTCGGGGACGATTTCTCGGAGGAGAACGTCGTGCTCGTCGCCGACGTTCCCGTAAAGCCCGACGTTTCGATCGGCAGCTACAAGGGTATAAAAATTACCAAGTATGAGTATACTGTTACGGACGCGGACGTGGAAAAGGAGATCGAAAGCGCGCGCGAACGCATCGCGGAGAGCGTGGAAGTCACCGACCGTCCCGCTCAGACGGGAGACACCGTCAATATCGACTTTGTCGGCAAGACCGACGGAAAAGAGTTCGACGGCGGCACTGCTACGGGGTACGACCTCGTGCTCGGCTCGAAGTCCTTTATCCCCGGGTTCGAAGAGGGGGTCGTGGGCATGAATCTCGGCGACGTGAAGGAGATCCCCGTCACCTTCCCCGAAGATTATCAGGCGGAGGAGCTCAAAGGCAAACCCGCCGTGTTTACGGTGACTCTCCACAAGATCACGGGCAAAATCCTGCCCGAGCTCAACGAAGAATTCGCCAAGAAGATGGGCAGCGACAGCATGGAGGCATACACCGCAAAGGTGCGCGAGCGTCTCGAAAAGAACGCCGCTTCCCGCTCCCTCAACGAGACGGAGAACAGTATTATCACCGAGATCGCAAAGACCGCGACGGCTGAAATCCCGCAGGTCATGATCGACCGCCAGTGCGACGCTTCCCTGCAACGCATGGAATACAACCTCATGTATCAGGGGATCCGCCTCGACGACTATCTCAACTATATCGGCTCCACCCGCGAGGAATATAAAAAGAACTTCGAGGAAGAAGCAAAGACCGCCGTTTTGCACCAGCTCGTCGTGGAAAAGCTCATCGAGCTCGAACACATCACGGCGTCGGAAGAGGAGATCGCCGCCAAGGTCGCGGAGCAGGCGGCAAGCGTCGGCAAGGAAGCCGAAGAATACAGAAAGGGCATGGATCCCCGCCAGCTCGAATATATCGAGAACGACATCAAGGTGACCAAGCTCTTCGATCTGTTGCAGGCGGAAAACGAAATGATCCCCGCGGAGGAGAAATAAGATGAACGAAAAGAACGTACTCATTCCCTATGTCGTGGAGCGCACCTCGGGCGGCGAGCGCAGTTACGACCTCTATTCCCGCCTTCTCGAAGACCGTATCGTCTTTCTGAGCGGAGAGATCGACGACGCGACAGCGAACACCGTCGTCGCGCAGCTCATCTATCTCGAGGGGAAAGACCCCGCCAAGGACGTCAGCCTCTATATCAACAGCCCGGGCGGCTCCGTCTCTGCGGGACTTGCGATCTACGACACCATGAATTATATCAAGTGCGACGTTTCCACCATCTGCATCGGCATGGCGGCGAGCATGGCGGCATTCCTGCTCTCTTCGGGGGCGCGCGGCAAGCGTTACGCCCTCAAAAACAGCG
>CANRCY010000021.1 GCA_947629225.1 uncultured Clostridia bacterium
AAGATGGCCTCTCCAAGGCCCCTCAATATGCCGGACATTATGTTGTAAAAGCCGTTTCCGGCAACGCCGATAAAAACCGCGTTCTCGCCGCGCTCGGAAAACCCGCAAACGGTTTCGCCCGCCTTTACTCCCTTCCCGTATTGCACGATGCAGTCGTAGTTTTGCTCATTGCCTTTGTGCTGTAAAACAATTTCCATGCCATTTCCCCCAAACATTACGTCGGAATCTCTTTTTCAAGATAATTATATATGAATTTTTTGTAAAAAGGGTGCTTTAAAAGCAACTTCTTTGGATGCGCTATTTCTTAAAGCCCCAAACCACGGGCCGATTATCGAGGTTCCAATTCTCATTCCATCCGCTAGGTTGCTCGCTTGCCTCGCAGTAAATCTTCAGCTTTTTGCAACCATAGAATGCCCAACCACAAATCGAAGTCACACTTTCGGGGATAATAATCGAAGTCAATCCGCTGCAACCTCTGAATGCACCAATACCGATCGATCTCATACTATTTGGTATTGTGATTGAGGTCAGCCCGCTGCAACCATGGAATGTCCAATTACCGATCGATCTCACACCGTTTGGTATTGTGATTGAGGTCAACCCGCTGCAATCACTGAATGCACTAATACCGATCGATCTCATACTATTTGGTATTGTGATTGAGGTCAGCCCGCTGCAACCATGGAATGTCCAATCACCGATCGATCTCACACCGTTTGGTATTGTGATTGAGGTTAACCCGCTGCAATCACTGAATGTCCAACCATCAATCGATTTCACTCTGTTTGGTATCATGATTGATGTCAATCCGCTACACCCCTCGAACGCCGAAAAGCCAATCGAGGTCACACTTTCAGGAATCGTGATTGATGTCAATCCGCTACACCCAGAGAACGCCTCTGGTTCAATCGCAGTCACACTTTCAGGAATCGTGATTGATGTCAATCCGCTACACCCAGAGAACGCTGCTAGTTCAATCGAGGTCAAGCCCCGCGGAATTTTTACTTCCCTCACAAAGTCCCTCTTTAAATATTTTTTGAGCGTTGTTCCTTCGATTTCAAATTGCGTTTTATCATAATTTTCAAGCGTGGGATAATCGGGATCAAGGCGCGAGGTTCTCTCATTTTCAATCTGTTTACAATCCCACACTACGGGACAGTTGTCGGGATTCCAATCCTTGTCCCATCCATTTGGTTTTTGACTCGCCTCGCAGTAGATTTTCATGTGTGGAGAACAGTAAGCAAAGGCATTTGCTTTAATGATTTTAACATTTTTAGGGATAATGACTCTTATAAGACGCTTACATCCAAAAAAAGCGTCTTCATCTATTTCTTCCACACTCGACCCTAGCTTTATTTCCCAAAGCCATGGCTGACCGTCAAACATGGCTTTATATATTATTTTTTCATTTATAATTCTGCTGTAATCCGAGTGAGAACTACTATTTTCATAAACCGCTCGTTCTGATTTCGGAATAGATTGATATATCTCTTTTATTTCGTCTTGCAAAGAAGGTAGCAAGTCAAACGAATCATGTGGGTTGTCTCTTCCCCCACGCTTTTGCGTTTCACCCGCCCGGGGAGTTTCTTCGGCTTTTCTTGCCTCTTCCGCTTTGCGTTGTTCTTCGGCTTTTCTCGCCTCTTCTGCTTTGCGTTGTCCCTCGACCTTTCTCGCCTCTTCTGCTTTACGTTGCTCTTCCGCCTTTCTCGCCGCTTCTGCTTTACGTTGCTCTTCCGCCTTTCTCGCTTCTTCCGCTTTACGTTGCTCCTTAGCAAGGCGAGCGGCTTCTGCCGCCGTTTCCGCTTTGAGCCGTTCCATTTCCTTTTGCGTTTGCTGATCCACAAACTCAACGATTTCAAACTCAGAACCCCGCTTGGAAAAATCTATCCCCTCCAGGCGGCCTGTCCTGCCCGGCAAGCGCTCTATCTTTTTCCCGTAAAATACGATAACAAGACTGTCGCGTTTCTTTTCCCCGTCGTCGATCATCTTCAAAAAACGCATATATTCGTTCTTTACCCACGGCGTCTTTAAATATTCTTTATCGCGGCAGACCAAAAGCATACATTTGGATTTATAAAGGGCATATAATATGTGCGCCTCATATTCCGCACCCTTTTTGTTGCGGATCTCATAATCGGAATAAAACGGTTTGTGCCCTCTGCGTTGCAACAGATGATATATATTATCTGCGTCTTTACTATCTTCCGTCTTTTCGCCGTTTTCTGCACTGATCTTTACACAGATAAAGCAGTCGTAGTCAAGCCCGGAATTTTCAAGATACTCAAACTCTTTTTGAATATGTTCTATTTCTCCTTTGAAATTTATGTATTCGTCTTTTTGCGTTTCGCTAGCATTTTTTAACGCCAATTTATAGTTGGGATTCTCCGAAAATTCAATACTGTAATCATAGCACAGCGGTTGTTCATGACAGTTTTTATAGTCCCATAGTATCTGTATTTTGCAGTCGGCAAGAGCGAGACCGAAATATGCCTCCGCCATGACATCTTTTTGCACCGTGGCCTTCGTGAAAAGTTCCTTTGCATGATTGAAATCCGCCCGCTTCAGGCACGACCAACCCTCCCGCAATTCGTAACTGAAATCCCATTTGATGTTTTTCAGCGGCGCTACCATTTCAAAAAGACTATTAAACGCCTCATCCGATTGCCATGCGATCTGATTGCAAAGATTCGTTAAATTTTCTTCAAGAGAAAGCTCTCTATCCTTGATTTCATTGAATTGGTTTTGCAGATCGGAAAGATAAGCGTCACTGTTTTCCCGCAACATATAAAAGCCTTGCTGAACGGCTTGCTTTACCTTTTCTTCCGTCACGGACGGCATCTCATTCACTTTACAAATGATCTCGATAAACTTACATTCGATCGTCCGCGATATTTGTTCGGCCATGCTTTCGGTGATATTGCCTTCCGTCATCTTCAACCGATCGAAAAAATCGTTGCGCAATTCATCGAGCAGCACCTTGACCTCTTCCATATCTAAATCGAAATTATTGACAACCTGTCGTTCGATCTGCTGCGTCTTGCCGAAATGCAAAAAGGAAATCATCTTGTTCGACATTTTACTTACCTCTTCTGTAATTATTTATCGTCTGTTCCCCGATCTGTTGCACCGTTCCGATGTGAAAGAAACACAGCATGATGTTTTTGTTCTTTGCTTTTACATACTTCTCCGCACCTTCCAAAAGCTCTCTGTTGTTCTTACTTTCGCTTATTTCCTGTACGGCATTGCAAACAGCCTCTTTTTTGCTATCGTCGGCAAGTTCATAAATAAAGCCGCCAATGCCTATTACAAGATCGACAAGACCTACGATTTCGCCTATATCGACTTCCGTCCCTAAAACACTTGTGACATTTTGTATGATCGTAAGCGCTATTGCGGCAGCCGCTACGATTACAAGCACGGCAATCAGCCATTTTCTGCGCGTGCGACCTTTTTTTTGGTTAATCGATATAATGTTATACTTTACTTGAAGAGGATTATCTTTTATCCATGAGGTTACTTCCATCAGGATACTTTTCAGATTGCTTAATATTTCCTTTTTGAGGTTTTCTCTCTCGCCGCTGTTGTCCAATCTTGTATCAGTAAAATTGAATATGCCGAACGCGTTGTTTCCCTCAAATTCTTCAACACTTGTCATTGCCCCCAAATCAGTCTCGTCGGGAATTGCATTGAGCGTATCCAAAACTCTATCGACGGCCACTTTAATATCCTTATCGCCACCTTTGAAGTCAAGAACTTTTTTGATATATGCTTTCTTCATTTCTTTTTCTCCCGTTGCTGCTTTTTTCCATTATAAAACAGACAACGAAAAATGTCAATATTTTGGAACAAATGTCGCTTCGCACGCAACGACGATTATTTCAAGACCCCTCCGCCGCTAAGCGAAGGGGTCTTGCGTTTTATGCTTGTTTCAAATATTCTTTCGCTTTCTCCGTAAGGCTTCTCCCTCTGCCAGTTATAGAGATAAAACCAATCTTAACGAGATACGGTTCGTACTCCGAAGCGTACTTTTTGGGATCGAGCCCGACGCGAGCGGAAAGCGTCTCCGCGCCGATCACGCCGCTCGGTTCTTCACCGATCGCCCGCAAAATTTCCAGATCCTTCTTCTCTAAGCCGATGGGATCGATCCCATGTCCCTCAAAAAATCGAAGCGCGACTGAAAGATCGATGTGCGTGGATAGCCGTTTCCCATTCTCGTCATAGAGCTCACGGTTCAGCCCTTCCACAAAGGAGTTGACATAGCGGATGGAGCCGCGACTGCGCGGGATGCATGCCGCGATTGCCTCTTCCGTGATCGTAAGCCCTTTTGCCGCAACTTTCGTCCTATAAATTTGCGCAAGCTCCTCCGCCGTGTAATCCGTCATTTGGAATTTCAAACGAAGGCAACGATCCTTAATGGTGTTGAGAACCTTGTCATCGTCCGTCGTCGCGGCAATGAAGGTGAATTCTTCAATAGGAATCCGTTTCACGTTCCCATTTATATCGGGCGGAGAAACGTACACCCTGCTTTCAAGCAAAGTGAGAAGACTCGATTGCAACTCCTCCGTCAGCATATGTACTTCATCGAAAGCAATGACAACCGGTTCATTCTCTCGTGCTACCCGTATAAGGAAATTTTGCAATGCTTTCAAAGACTGTCCTCTGTTGCGGTACTGCGAACAATCCATCCATTCATAGCGCACGCCGAGCGCTTTAGCAATCAGCCGCATTAGCGTGGATTTCCCAAGCCCGGGATTGCCAAAAAGCAGAATGTTGTCGAGATGACGTTTCCCCTCTGCCTTTGCGATGGCGATTTCCTTGAGCAAAACTTTCACGATGTGTTGTTGTCCGATGAAATGCTCCAATGAATCAGGTTCATAAGCGGGAGACGCGATTGTTTCCCCACTTTTGTCCTCTGCGGGGAGTTCCTCTTCTTGAACCGGCTGCGGCATTTCGGGTTCTTCTGTGGAGTAAACGGGCGGGATAGGCGTAATGGGCGAATCCTTCACGATTGGCTCTTGGGGGGCAATCTCCGCAATATCTACATTGCTGCCATAGGGCTGTTCCGTGGGAATTTCCGCACCACCCAACAAATCACCGAAACTCGGCAGAGAAACGTCATCGGACAGCCCGAAAAACTTCCGCACACGGCGATCGGAAAGCCCATGCTCTTCGACGATGCGGATATAACTTCCGAAAACATCCTGCCAATGCCAGAGTTTCGCTTTCACGACGATTGGATCGCCATTGTCCCTTTGATATTGCTCGGCAAAAATGCGGTAGAGCTCTTTTAATGCGGCTATCGTGCCGTCTTTATCGTTCTGCCGCGCCGCCTGCAATGCCACTCTGTATTTTTCTCGGAATAAATCAGAAAATTGCATATATTTCGCTCCTGCTTGAATTTTTTTCTTTACTATTTTGCTTTATATCCCCATACCACGGGACGGTCATCGGGATTCCAATTCTCATCCCACCTGCTCGGTTTTTCCGCCGCCTCACAATAGATCGTAAGCGACCTGCAACCACGAAATGCATCAATCCCAATGTAAGTCACGCTGTCGGAAATTACAATGGTAGTGAGCGAACTGCAACCCCAAAACGCATCACTCCCAATATAAGTCACGCTATCGGGAATCTCAATGCTTGTAAGCGACCTGCAACCATAGAACGCATCACTCCCAATCGATGTCACACTGTCGGGAATCACAATATTTGTGAGCGAGCTGCAACCATAGAACGCATTGCTCCCTATCAATGTCACGCTATCGGGGATCTCAATGCTTTTAAGAGAACTGCAATACCAAAACGTATCCTCTTGGATTGAGGTCAATTTGCTTTCATCGCCAAATGTTATGCTTTCTAGAGAATTGCAGGCATTAAAAGCTTGATATCCAATTGAGGTAACGCCGCTCCCGATTGTAATGTTTCTCAAACCGCTACACATTGCGAAAGCCCCAGAGCCAATCGAGATAACGCTATCAGGGATTATAATTTCAGTCAGTAAAGAACAACCTACAAATGCACCAGCCCCGATGGTTGTCACGTCCTCAGGTAAATCGATTGCACCCTTAATTCCTTCTCCACAAAATACGACTTCTTTTTTATTTTTATCATATACAATTCCGCCTTGAACGCCATAATTGGGATTATCAGACACGACCGTGATTTCATCAAGAAGTCCACAATTAAAGAAAGCCCCAAGTCCGATTGAAGTGACATTGCCTGGAATTGTAATCTGTTTAAGCGAAGAGCAATAAGCAAAAGCAAAGTGCCCAATGGAGATCACGCTATTTGAAATGTGTAGTGATTGCAACGTACTACACGCACTAAAGGCACAGCTTCCTATAGAGGTTACAGCTTCTCCAAGCGTAATTTGCAAAAACGAATTTTCCATGGGGGAGAAATTATCATCACCTTCTTTTTCAAACATCATACATGCCGCGCTCGAAACCTCTCCCCCCCAAAAAGTTACATCTTGTAAAGATGTAGGAATATAAAAACTGTTCATGTTCGATTCAAACAAATTTGAAAGACGATCGAATTCTTCTTGATGCTCAGTCAGATAAACATACGATTCCTCCAACGTCATGTCCAACCCTGGTAAAATCAAATCAAGCAATCCATCAAGAACACCGTAAATTTGGTATATTTGTTTTCCTCCATCATATTCAGAATCCCCGAAAACAAAGCCAAACAAGCCTTCCACGCTTTCTTCGGCATTAGGATTTCCGCCCACAAATGGCAACACCAATCTTTGCAAGTTGCCACATCCAGAAAAAAGTCCTTCCGGAAGCAACGTGATGTTGGTGGAAAGAATCGCTTCAGACAACTCTTTGCAATTAGCAAATGCCGACTCTCCGATTGTTGTCACACTATCGGGAAGTTCAAGACGCGTGATTTCTGAGCCGAAAAAGGTAAATGCCGGAATCGCTGTAATTCCTTCATCCAAAACGATATTACCCGAAATCGGCTCATTCCCCAACGTTAAATCTTTTGCATAAATAAGCGGATTGGAATATACCCCTTCGAAAGTAATCCCGCACCACGATGTGAGATTGTTAATATTCACGGTTTTCAAACTTTTGCAACCTAAAAAAGCATTCCCAATATAGATAACACTTTCCGGAATAGAAATTTTTTCGAGGGAAGAGAAATTCGTAAAAGCCCCGTCTTCGATTCGTTCAATCGAAGTCGTCATATTGATGGACTTAATAGAATCGTTTTCCGTCATAACTGCCTTTCCGACCGCTGTAACGAGATAACGATTTTCCGTTTCATCTTCAACGAAATCGGGGAAAAGAATTTCCTCTTTTGGCTTCTTTATGCTAACCGTTGCTGTTCCATTTTCATTGATATATACGGAAAAACCGTCATATTCAAAATCCTCTCGGATGCTCGTTGAATTCGACTCTAATCCGTCTTTAAGTGCTAAAATCCCCAAATTTACTCCAACAAGAGCCGCCAAAAATAAAACAAAAATAAAAATTACAACCACAATGATAATACCGGAATTAATATGCACGCTATTATCTATTTTAATTTTAACTACTTGTTTCGTGTTGTTTCCACTAACGGATTTCTCGTCAGGAGAGCCAGAAGCACCTTCGTCATTTTTCGAATGGGATCTACCTGAAAATTGAACGATAAGTGCCGTTGCAAAAGCCACAAAAGCTTCCGAACCGGATGCATACAAAATCAAATCAACCACTTTGGTGATAGTCGGATTGATATCGGAGAAGTAGAAATGATAAATAATACAGCCAATCAAAATGAGTAGACCGATTCCTGTTGCAATCCACGATCCAATCACTTTCGGTTTGCGTTTTAATTCACGCCTGGTATTAAATATGCACTTGCGCCATTGATTAACAGTTCCATCAATGGAAATCGCCGTTTCGGACGTGATTCTGCTCCGAAAAAGATTCGCCAACTCATCGGCAAGAGGCAAATTCTCTTTTTCGACAGAAGAGTTTTTTATATATTCTAAATTTTTTCGTGCCAACCCGAGCCGTTCAAGCGCTTCTTCATCCAACGTTCTTCCAAATCTCGATGAAGCCTCTTCTTGCAGGATTCGATTAATTTCATTAATAGCTTCTTGGATCCTCATACGTATCTCCTCTTCTTTACAGTTCAATATCGGTTTTACAGCTCAATATTGTTATGACTGATCCACTTGTTCAAGAGTTTTTCTATCGCGTCCATGGGGGTGGCGTTGGCAATGCCGTCTGCTACTCTTTCGTTCACTTTCACCGTCTTGGATTTATTGATTCCGATGCACTCTCCCTTTCGATTGAAGACTGGCGCTCCCGAATCTCCGGGATTGGAGGGAGCAGTGTATACAAGGTTGCCATCACTGTCTTTTGTAAATCTCACAACACCCGAAAACGGTGCAAGGCCCATACCAAAAGCGTTGCCTATCACAAGACAATCCGCCCCTTGTAAAAGCGACGAATAGTCGGCGACGCGCTTTACGCTCACGCATCTGCCGACCTCTTCTGTATTGAACTTACAAAGCGCCACATCCGCCTTTTTGTCGGAGAAAAGCACTTCTGTCTTGATTTTTTTCTCTTCTTCATGAAGCTTCATGTAAATCCGCGGGTAATACACTCCGCTTGCCCCGTCAAAGACAACATGGTCGTTCGTAAGCATATATCCCTTGGGGGAAATAATAAAACCAGTCCCGCTTGAAGACTGTCCGTTTCCGGTCGCCGAAATTTCCGCCACTGCGAGCTTGTTTTTCTCGAAGACTTCCGCGCACCACCCTTGGGTATCCCTCGTTTCCTCGATCAGTCCTGCGAAGTCAATCTCTCCATCGTCTGCCTTTGCAGAAGGATTTTTCTCCCGCGGTGGTTCCGCTGTCTTTGGAACCGCTTTTTTCGGCATCAATCCGAAGCTCTCCAAAACAAAATCGGTAATCCCTTTATCGTACAAATCGCACGAGACGGCAATCCAAAAATCCATAAACGCCGCCAACTTTGCCTTTGCGAGAATTGTCGGAGCGTTCTTGTAGCGTTCTAATGCATCGTTGAGCAGAAGCAGCACATACGAACGTGCTGCTTTGGGGTTGTTGGCGCGGACAAGCTCACGCGCATTCGTATAAACTGTCTTAATCTGGTCCTTTGTAAGCATGTGATCCGCTCCTCAGTTTTTGATCTGATGAAGAAGCTCCTCATAGGAAAGACCGCGATTATAAGCCTCGAAGCGCAACAACGTTTCTTGCGTCACGCCGTTTATGTATTTCCCGATCACCTCATCGCAGTCTCTCACCGTCACCCGCTCGCCGAGCGGTCGCCCTACACTCTTATCAAGGATATTCACTACTTCTCTGCGGAGGGGTCTGTTTGCAATCTGTTTCATGACTGCCTTGATATCGGCACCAGAGAACCCTTTTAGTTTTCCTGCCAACCACTCAGCCGTAACATTGGCGTCATGTGGCAGCTTTTCGAGTTCGAGCGTCACGAACTTTTTGACCGCATTCTCGTCAGGAAGGGGCACATAGATCTGTGTCTCGAATCTTCCCCCGCGTTTCAAGGCGGAATCCAACTTCCACGGAAGATTGGTCGCCGCGACGATGATACGCAGTTGCCCCTCCCGCTTGGTCTTTAAGAATCCATCCATGCAGGTAAGGAGAGTCGTCAGAATGGACTTCGTATGACGGCTGTCCTCAGAATCTCTATCCGCACAAATGCTGTCGATCTCGTCGAAGAAGATGATACAGCGGTCAAGTTCGGCAGCTTGCGCAAAGATGTCACGAATATTCTTTTCCGCAACGCCAACCACGCTTGCAAGCACCTCGCTTGTTTGCACCACCGCAATCTTGCAATTCAACGCGCCCGCAAGACATTTGACAATGTGGGTCTTGCCCGTGCCGGGAGGTCCATACAACAAAATCTGTGTGCCGAGTTGCTCCCCGCGGAACTTCCTGTAGGTCTCTCGAAATTCGGGGCGCAAGGGCGCAACCACATCCACCATGAAGGCATCCTTCACCTCCTGCGCGCCGATGATGTTCGTAAAGTTCAAATCGGGCGCATCGTCCGAGAACCACTGCTGCGGCGTGTAATAAGGATCGCTCCCCTCGCTCCCACCCGCGCCCGTTTGCACGGGCGCGAAAGGTTTTTGCGCGAGATTGGCAAGATGGGAGGCGACCGAAAGGCACTGCTTTCGATACGTTTCTTTCAAGTTTACGCCTACATTCGGTCTTGCGCATTCCTCGAGCCCAATTTTGAGTAGCTCAAACCCAATCTCGCAAATCGTCTCTCTGTCCTGCGCCTTCACCGCCTCGTTAAAAGAGGACACCCTGGAGTTGAACACTCCCAACATGCTTGCTTCCGCCATAATTACTTCTTCTTATTCAATTCTTCCATGATACCCTCGTAGTCAACCTCTCCCGTAGCGAAATTATCGTCGGGACGGGCAACTGCTTCGGGAGAAGTGATAGGCTTGATGCGTATCATCATGGCATCATATTCTGCCTTGAACCAGTCGCTGTTTTCCTCTTCGGAAACACTCGTACCGTCAAGACGGCTCGCAATCGTCTCCGCGGGGCGAGGCTCGAAGATATCATTCAGTTTTGCGATCTCCGCTTCGGACTTGTCCATATCCTTGAAGATTGCTGTGATGCTCTTTCCGAGCTTAGTAAAATCGGGGGTTTCGGTAAGAAGCCCCTTGCAACCCGCAATCGCTTCGGGGATTTTCCCAAGCTGTGAAATCGCCTGCGCAGTAAACGCGCCGAGCTCGATATTTCTCTTCAAGGTGCCGAGTTGCTCCGCAAGCACATGAACTTTGTGCTTCTGTTTGATAAGCTGTTTCGCACGAGCGTCGTCGCCGCGAAGCGCAGCGTGATCGATGTGCTCATTATAACGCGCACCATACTTTTCAAGCGTGCGAACACCCTTGTCCAATGCGTCCATTGCCGCAATGATTTTTTCGTCGTTTGTCTTTTTAGCCATGATATTTTCTCCTTATTGATTTTTTAGTTTATGTTGGGCTTGTGCTTTTCGCTATTCCTGTTGTACTTCGCCACATCCATGGGATCAATTACATCGTTACTCTCGACGTATTCGGGAATTCCTCTTAAAGTACGGACATTTGCATCGTGCGCTTCAAGATCATTCATGAACTCCCCTCTCTCCAACATTTTACGAGCCACCTCAAGTGCCTCCTCATCCACGTCTTTAAGCATGATTTCCGTCATCTTGACGAGGTTATCAAGGTATTTCATATTCCCGGCAGCGACCATAAGTTGGTGCTCGTGAATGGCTTTCCAAACATCGGAATAGGAACCCACATCGATTTTCATATTCAAAACCTCGATACAAGCCGTCAACATATAGATGAGGTAATGCATTTTTTCAAGTTGCTTTTTTTGAAAAAAGATTCCCTCACGCGTCGCCGGATCTCTGTCTTTGACTTTTTGATAGCGGGAACGATACAGACGGTCAATATCTTCCAACAAGAAAAATTCGACGAATGCTTCCCTGTCAAAGATCGATACTTGTTCTCCAAGCCTACGTATCAATGCATTGGCTCTCTGCACGCGGTACCGATGTGATGTGATAAACTTTTGTTGTTGCATTTTTTTCTTTTGCCTCCTAACAATTTATAATTCTAACATTTTACATTACTTTTGTGGTTGCTTGTCAAGCTACATGATTAAATGTCTCTATCTTACACACTCTAAATTAGTAATTTGTCATATTTATTATAACATCTACAAGCTTTTCCTGTCAATATCTGTCGAATAATTAGTTGCGTTTTTTTACAATTACCACATGGAAATTTTGAACGACATCCTGGCGTAAAGCTTGGGTTGCAGGCACAAACAGATAATTGCACTGTAAAAACACTGCCTGTTTCTATGATTTTTCTGTACCGAGATTGACGGTGTTTTTTGAAAGCTACCATACCTGCGACAAACATTGTAAAACACTCATTAAGACTCCATCTTGAAATTGCTGTTGGCGGAGGTGTTTAAGGGAAGGAAAAAGGCGGAGCGGGATGCTTCGCCTTTTGGGATGTTAAAATATGCGGTTAAGCGGTGACGGGATCGGCGGTTGCCGTGAAGGAGAAGTTCCCGCCCGTTTTGAGCACGCTCTCACAGGTGAACAGCTCCCGCACTTCGAGCGAAGCCGTCAGCGATACGTCGCTCGTCATGGAATATTCCTTGAATATCCCGTCCTCATCGAATGCCAGCTTGATGTCGAACACCGATTTTTCGTAACGCAAATCGGCGCGCGGAAGATAGTTGAGCCACTTTGCGGGAAGAAACTTTTCGAGCATATCGTTGAACAAATCGGTATAGAATCCCGCGTTCGCCTTCAATGTGACGGAAATGCCGTCCGTATCGTCGATCGCTACCGTAAAGCCGAGGTCGATGAGCTTTTCCACGGCAAAACGCAGCGTGCCGCCCTTTTGCAGCTCCTCGGGAATGACGCCGAACGCGCTTTCCATGCGGTCGAACATCATCGCCGTCTCCGTTCTCTCTTTGAGCTCGGAAAGGGAAATTTTGCTCTCCTCTTCCCCTTTGCCAGTATACCAGATGAGGTCGCCGTCATGGCGGAAGCCGACGTTGAAGTCCTTTTGCACCGTCTCGGAATCTTTATCGGGACCGCGGTATTGCAGAGAGAAGTTCGCATTGCCGCCGCCGAACAGACCCAGCCCCGACGCAGCATTCTCATCCGAACGAAGCCCGAACAGGTCCTCAAGCCCGATCCCCGCGCCGTATTCGACGTTGACCTTTTCATCGCCGCCGATCTCCGACGTCAGAGAAAATCCGTAGGTCGCGCTCAGATCGCCATCCGCCTTCATCGCGAACGACCACCCCTCTGCCGTTCTGTCCCCGAATGCCGCGGGAACATTGACGGTATCGAGCAGGGCAAGAGGCGCGGTTGCGGGCTCTTCGGGAGTCTCCTGAGGCTTTGACGCCTGCGAGCCGCCCTGCGAAGGATTTTCTTGCGGACCCTGCGAGGGAGTTTCTTGCGTGCTGCCCTGCGAAGGTTCCGATCCCGAGGGAGACGAAGCCGACCCGCCCGCTTCGGGGTCTGCCGCCGCGCAACCCGCAAAGGCGAAGAGCCCGAACACCAGCGAGAGCCCGAGAGATAGAATGGTTTTCTTCATATTTTTCCTCCTTGCGTAACTGTAATCCCGAGGATATTATATCACTTTCCTCACTTATTTTGTCAACGCTTTGGGGAGGTTTTAATCACTTTTCTTGAAAATTTTGAAAAATTATCCTTTTACACGATCCCTTGCGCCATCATCGCTTCGGCGACTTTCAAGAATCCCGCGATGTTCGCGCCCGTGACGTAGTCCCCTTCCGCGCCGTATTCCCGCGCCGCTTCGTCCATGTTATGATAAATATTCACCATGATGTTCCGAAGTTTGCAGTCGACCTCTTCGAACGTCCAGAACATTCTGCCGCTCGACTGCGCCATTTCGAGCGCGCTCGTGGCGACGCCGCCCGCGTTCGCCGCCTTTGCGGGCAGAAAGACGACGCCCGCCCTGCGGAACACCTCGATCCCTTCGAGCGTGGTGGGCATGTTTGCCCCTTCGCCGACGTATTTTACGCCGTTTTTGACGAGCGTTTGAGCGGAATTGGCGTCGATCTCGTTCTGCGTGGCGCAGGGGAGCGCGACGTCGCACGGGATATTCCAGATCCCCTTGCATCCTTCGCGGTACTCCGAGCCCTTCACGCGGGCGGCGTATTCTTTGATGCGTCCCCTTTCGACCTCTTTGATCTGCTTGACAACGTCGAGGCGAATTCCCTCTTTGTCATAGATGTATCCGTTCGAATCGTACATGGCAACGACCTTTGCGCCGAGCGACTGCGCCTTTTCGGCGGCGTAGATCGCCACGTTGCCCGAGCCCGATATGACGACCGTCTTCCCTTCGAACCCGTCGCCGCGGCATTTGAGCGCCTCCTCCGCCATGTAAACGAGCCCGTAGCCCGTCGCTTCGGTGCGGGCGAGACTTCCGCCGTAGCTGAGCCCTCTGCCCGTTAAAACGCCGACATGTTCGCCTTTGATGCGCTTATATTGCCCGAACAGGTAGCCGATCTCCCTGCCGCCAACGCCGATGTCCCCTGCGGGAACGTCGGTATCCTGCCCGATGTGGCGGAAGAGCTCGGTCATGAAACTCTGGCAGAAGCGCATGA
>CANRCY010000022.1 GCA_947629225.1 uncultured Clostridia bacterium
GTGAGCGCATCAGAGGCGCGAACGGTGACCGAACACGGGGTTCTACCCGTGTGAGACCGTGGCGCGTTCTTTGCGCCGAAAGGGGTGTCACCTTATTTATAACTTAGGCAATCACAAAAAAATCTCCCCGCAGACGAACTGCGGGGACTTTCTTTTCAGGCATAAGAAAAGCGCGGAGCGATTTGCTCCGCGCCTTCGTATCTTTTTTACATTCCGAAGAACTTCGCGCCGAGACCCGTGAGGGAGAGGACGTTGAACTTCTGGAACACGACGACGCATACGAGCGAGATCGTGGACATGATCTTGATGAGAATGTCGAGGGAAGGACCGACGGTGTCTTTGAGGGGATCGCCGACCGTGTCGCCGACAACTGCCGCATCGTGCACCGCATCATACCCTTCTTCGCCCTTCTCAACGCCTTTTACGCCGCCCGATTCAATGTACTTCTTCGCATTGTCCCAAGCGCCGCCCGCGTTGCCCGTGTAGATCGCAAGCATGATCGCAGAGAGCGTCGCGCCGATCAAAATGCCGCCGACAAACCCGGGTCCAAAGACAAAGCCGCACACGACGGGGATCGCGATCGCGACGATCGAGGGAACGATCATCTGTTTGAGCGCGCCCTGCGAAGAGATCGAGACGCATTTTGTCGAGTCGGGATCGGCTTCGCCCGTCAAGATCTTGGGATTCTCATGGAACTGGCGGCGGACTTCTTCGACCATTTGCCGCGCCGCTTTTGCGACTGCGTTGATGAGCATGCCCGAGAAGAGATAGGGGATCGCCGCGCCGATGATCGCGCCGACGATGACGTCGCCGCGGATGATATTCAAAAGGAGTTGCAGACCGCTGTCGAGGAATCCTTCGCCCGCGGCATAGAGATAGCTCGACATCATGGACATCGTCGCAAGTGCGGCAGAACCGATCGCAAAGCCCTTGCCGATCGCAGCCGTCGTGTTGCCGACGGAGTCGAGCTTGTCGGTGATGGCGCGCACGTCCTCGTCGAGGTGGCTCATTTCCGCAATGCCGCCCGCGTTGTCCGAGATCGGACCGTAGGTATCGACGGAGACCGTCGCCGCAACGAACGAGAGCATGCCCATCGCGCCGCATCCCACGCCGTACATGCCGCCGAGCGCGAAGCAGGCAAAGATCGCAACGCCGAGGATCACGACGGGGAGCATCGTGGAGATCATGCCCGTCGCCATACCCTGCGTCACCGTAAGCGCCGCGCCTTCCTTGCTCGCTTCCGCAATGTTTTTCGTGGGCTTGTAGTCATAGCTCGTGTAGTATTCGGACACGATGCCGATAACAATGCCCGCGACAATGCCGAGCGTCGCCGCAAGCCAAGGGGAGACGGGACCGATCGCAAATTTCGCCGCTTTGAGCGCTTCCGCGGATACGTCTTGGAAGAGGAAGAGCGAGAGCGCAATGCCGCCGATGACGGTCACGCCCGCCGAGATCCAAGTCGCGAGGTTTAGTTCGGTATGCGGGTTATCCGAAAGTTTCCGCTTGACAAGCGGATAGGAAATGCCGATGACGCAGCCGATGAGCCCGATCCCCGAGAAGAGAATGGGGAAGAGCACCATTTTCAAAAGCAGTGCAGAGCCCAAGACGGTCTCCGCGCTGATCGTGTTGCAGAACAGCTCGATCGCGAGGATGACGGTCGCCATGATCGCGCCGATGTACGATTCGAGAAGGTCTGCGCCAAGTCCTGCGACGTCGCCGACGTTATCGCCGACGTTATCCGCGATGGTTGCAGGATTTCGGGGGTCGTCCTCGGGGATGTGCGCCTCGGTCTTGCCGACGAGGTCCGCGCCCATGTCCGCAGCCTTCGTGTAGATGCCGCCGCCGACACGGTTGAAGAGCGCGATGATCGAGCAGCCGAGCGCATAGCCCGAAAGGATGATCGAGAGGTTATAGCTCTGTCCCGTGATGAAGTTTGCCTTCTCCACGATGGGATTTGCCGCGCTGACGTCGATCATGCCGAGCGCCCAGCCGAAGATGCAGTAGACGATGATCGCACCGAGCAGCGCGCAACCCGAGACGCAAAGTCCCATGACCGAGCCGCCGCGGAAGGCGACTTTCAAGGTCTTGCCGATGTTGCGCGTTTCGTTTGCGGCGTTTGTGACGCGCACGTTCGCATAGGTCGCGATCTTCATGCCGACAAAGCCCGCCGACGCCGACATCACCGCTCCGATGACGAAGGCAACGCCCGCTTCCCAAGCAATAAAGAGTCCCAACACGACCGCGACGACCGCGCCGATGATCGCAACGATCTTATACTCGTAGTAGATGAAGGCATTGGCGCCCTCGCGGATCTTTGCCGCGATGTGCTGCATGCGCTCGTTTCCCTCTTTGAGTTTCCTCACAAGATAGAAGTTGAGCGCCGCATAACCAAGCCCCAAGACTACCGCGAACATGACGATGATCGTAAGTAGATTGAGGTACTGAGGTTCCATTTCGTTCCGCTCCTTGAAGATTTCGAAATTTACGGATATATTATATCACCCCGCCTTCGGAATGTCTACTTTTTCGCGGGCGTTTTTTGGGACTTTTTTATATTTCCCCCCGAAATTATTCACATTATAAGGTTTCTCGCCCTTCAAACGCCCTTTTAAGCCCTCAAAGAGCCCGTTTTCGCCCTTTCGGGCGGAAGATCGGGAAACGCGCGCCGCAAAAAGAATTTTGATAAACGTGTGAAAAAAGTAGCTTCAAATCCTTGCATTTTCTGTCCATTCGTGGTAAAATAAGTCGAATTATACATTTCGGAAGGGATTTTTATGAAAAAGCGGATCAATTTTGACTTCGATACGGGCTGGGTCTTGCGTCACAGAAACGACGACGTCTTGCCCGTAGACGCGTTCAGCAAGGCGCTGGCAAGCGAAAAGGTCTTTGAAGAGGAGCACACGTTCTCGTCTCTTCGTCTCGTCTTTGAAAACGAGATCGACGAAAAAGCGCTCAAAGAAATGGTGCAGGCGATCTTCTCCGAGCTCTACCCCGGCGACAAGATGGAGGAAGCGCTGCGCTTTACCGTCTCGGACGCGGAGGAGAACGCGGGGCAAGGCAAAGCGCCCGCCGAAACGAAGGAAAAACAGGGGGAGAGCAAGGACAAAAGCGTGAAACAGGGCGAAACGCCCGATTATGTCGGGGAAGTGCTCGGCGAGATCTACGCTTTGGTGGGGGCGGACGAGTTCAAAGCGCTTGCGCGCGAATTGTCCTCCGTCGTGCCCACGATCATAGAAAGGAGACTTTCGGAAGTGCTGTTTGCCCATAGCATCCTGTTCTCGATCGGGGACGGGTGCGGGCTGTCCACTTATCTCGTACTTTTGGCGCAGCTGCTTGCGGCGCTCGGCTTTCAGCCCATTCCCAAGAATGCGGTGCGCGAAGTCAGGCTTCCGCCCGTGAGAGACAGCCTCGAACCCTTGCAGGGGGCGGCGGATCTTCTCGGGGATATTCCCGACGGGAGGTTCGGGGTCTTGTGCTTTGACATCAGCGAATGGATGGGGGCGACGAAGAACCGCTATTTCAAGGAATTTTTGCGCATTGTGGAGCGCTTGGCGGCGAACACTTTGGTCGTTTTCCGCGTGCCCTTTGTCGATAAAGACGTCTTGGAGGACATCCGCCGCGACGTCGGCGACATTCTCTGTTCAAGATCGCTCTCCATCCCGCCCTTCGACCGCGTGCAGCTGAGAAGCTGTGCGGAGAAGGAACTGTTATCCTACGGCTTTACCGTATCCAAAGCGGCGTGGAAATATTTCGACGTGCGGATCAACGAGGAAAAGAGCGACGGCAAATTCTACGGGCTCAACACCGTGAAGAAGATCGTGAAAGAGCTCGTGTACGATAAACTCCGCACGGAAGCGAAGAAGAAAGCCATCGGGGAGAACATCTCCTGCAACGACATGAAGCGGCTTGCGGGCGCGTTCCGCGAGAACACCCGTCCCGGGATGGAACAGCTCGACGAGCTCGTCGGCAACAAGGAGTTCAAGGCGCGCCTTCAAGAGATCATCGCGCAGATCGAACTGTCCGCGCTCGGGAAGTCGGACGACCGTCCCTGTATCCATATGCGCTTTGTCGGAAATCCCGGCACGGGCAAGACGACGGTCGCGCGCATCCTCGGCAAGATCTTCAAGGACAAGGGCATTCTACGCATCGGCAACTTCTATGAGTACCGGGGAAGAGACCTTTGCGGGCGGTACATCGGCGAAACCGCGCCCAAGACGTCGGGCATTTGCCGCGACGCCTACGGGTCGGTGCTCTTCATCGACGAGGCATATTCCCTCTACCGCGGGGATGACAGCGGTCGGGACTATGGCAGAGAGGCGATCGACACCCTCATCGCCGAGATGGAAAACCACAGGGACGATTTTGTCGTCATCATGGCGGGCTATCCCGACGACATGAACAAGTTGATGGAGGCGAACGCTGGGCTCAAAAGCAGAATGCCCATCACCGTCGAGTTCCCGAATTTCACGCGCGAGGAGCTGTATCAGATCTTTGCGTCGCTCGCGCAGAAGAAGTTCAAGTGCGGCGAAGATCTGCTGCAAGCCGCAAAGACCTACTTTTTGACGCTGCCCGACGAGCTCATTTTGTCCAAGGAGTTCAGCAACGGCAGGTTTGTGCGGAATTTGTTTGAGCGCACCTGGGCGAAGGCGGCGATGCGCAGCCAGCTCGGGGGAGCGCCTCTCGTGCTCACGCGGGACGACTTCGAACGCGCCTGCTGCGAGAAGGATTTCACCCTCAACGCCAAGAAAAAACCGCTCATCGGCTTTTAACTATATAAAATAAGGAAGAGAATATGAAAAGTTTTTCGTTTGCCGTGTTTGCGCCGATCTTGTCTTGCGCCATTCTCATTCTCTTCATTCTTGCCGCGATTTTGCTCATGCGGCAGAGAAGGCGGAGCAAGCCGCACAAACATGAAGAATATTTCAAACCCTTCCATTTGTTATTGGCGGGATTTTTCGTCGCGGCTGCCGTCATGTTTTTTCCCGTCTACTATTTCGACTACTTTTCCGCAGCCGCGCCTTTTTCGCGCGCCGTAAAGTCGGTGCTCTTGTCCGTTCATAACACCTTGCGGCTGTTCGTGCTCGACGGGGAGTTTGACGTGATGAGAGATCATCTGCTCACCCTCGATGCGCCTGCCGCGCTCTTGGAATGCTACGGAATTTATGCCGCGCTCGTCTATGTGCTCGCGCCCGTGTTCTCCGCAGGGGTCGTTTTGTCCTTCTGCCGTGGCGCGTCCGCGCTCGTCCGCTATAAGTTCCGCCTGCCCGCCGACATCTATCTTCTGTCCGACCTCAACGAACGCTCCGCCGCGCTTGCGGAGGACATCCTGTCGAATACGAAAAAAAATAAGAATCAAGCGAAAAAGAAGGACGAAGAGGAAAAGGAGACAGAGAAGTTCAAACGCCGCCGCAGGGTGGTCGTGTTCGCCAACGTCACCGAGGAAGAGGACGAGCAGGAGAACGAGCTTCTGACTAAGGTCAAGCGGCTCGGGGCGATCTGTTTAAGAAAGGACGTCGCGGACATCGGGCTCAAACCGCGCTGGAAGGGAGTGTTCCGAAAGATCTATCTCATCGGCATGGATGAGGACGAAAACATGCGCCGCGCGCTCACGATGATCAACATTTGCAGGGAGAAGTGCAACGACCCCAAGACCGAGATCTATGTGTTCGCGAGCAGTTCGGAGAGCGAAGTGCTGCTCAACACCGTGGACAGCGGAAAGATCAAGATACGGCGGCAGGACGAGAGCCGAAATCTCATGCTCAAAACCATGCTCCAAGGGCATATCTTCGGCGGCGGAGAACATTCGGTCGTGTTGGAAGAGGGGGACATGAAGGTCGTGCGCGTTGCGATCGTCGGCTTCGGCTTGTACGGCATGGAGCTCATGAAGGCGCTCTGCTGGTGCGGGCAGCTCCCGGGCTACCGCGTGGAGATCCACGTCTTTGACCAAGACCCCAACAGCAAGGAACGGGTCAAAAGCGCCGCGCCCGAACTCATCAAATACAATCGGGTCCGGCGCAAAGGGCAGCCCTATTATAAGATCACGTTCCATAACAACATCGACGTCAAGAGCTATCGCTTCCTCGAAGAGATCTCCACGATGGAGCCCGTCACGAGCGTATTCGTCACGCTCGGCGACGACGAACTCAACATCGACATCGCGCTCAAACTCCGCATGCAGCTCGGGCGCGACGTCATGAAAAGAAAGAGCGGCGCTGTTCCGCCCATCTATGCCGTCGTTTACAGCGAGGCAAAGACGCGCGCGGCGGCGGAAGCGGGACAGGGCGGTTTGAAGGACACCGAGGGCAACGGCTACGGAATCGAGTTTATCGGCGGCATCGAGTCCTGCTATTCGCTCGACAGCCTGGAACTGAGCGTCGTCGAACAGCTCGGGCATCAGCTCCATTCCGATTGGAGCGAAAAGAGGACGCAAAACGACGCGAAAGAAGCCAAAGCGAAAGAGGAGCAAAAAGAGCGTTACGACCGATTCGAATACAACCGCCGCTCGACGATCGCGCGGGCGATCTATGAGCTCATCCGGAGCGAGCTTAAAATTCCCGAGCAGGTGGACAGGGACACCCTCGCCCGCTATGAACACAACCGTTGGATGGTCTACATGCGCGCCGAGGGGTACATCTACATGCCCGACCCCGACGCCAAGAAAGAGGGGAGAACGCCCAAGAAGAACGAGATCAACAAGACCCACCCGATGTTGAAGCCCTATCAAAACCTTTCGAAGGAAGTGCGGGAGATGGATATGCCGCTCGAAACGAAACAAGACGGGCAAACCCCCGAGGCGCAATAGGATATACAAAAAATGGAATATTATTTATTATTTTGTCATAAATTCGGTTGACAACGGGCGGGCACGCTCGTATAATGTATTTAATATCTGCCATATCCGAGCGAGAAATGCGAAAGGAGGGAGGTATGGAGAAACGGAGATCTGCGCTATGGCGGGGAATCGGCATCCTGCTTTGCGCCGCGGTAATTTTGGCGGCGCTTTTGGGCGTTGCCGCTTTGCCCGTGCGTGCAGAGAACAAGGATGAAGTCACTTATAAGAAGAAGATCGTGTCGGTGCTCTTCGACAATTCCTTCTCGATGGGGGAGCAAACGCACGAGGACCGCACGGAACTTGCGAAGTATTCGCTCGAAATCCTGGCGTCGCTGCTCGGCGCGGACGACGAGCTGTATCTCACCCCCATGAACCAGCAAGACGGGGAAGGACAGATCGCGCTCGACCTTTCGGCGGCAGACAGGGAGAAGGAGATCGAGGAAAAGATCGTCAAGAACACCGCGCTCAACCCTTGCGGGCAGACGCCCTATCATTCGATGGGCAGGGCGCTCGATTCGCTCAAACAGCGGGGGCTGATGATTGCGGGCGACTCGCCGCAGGGGGATGTTGCGGACACCGAGTATTGGTTCGTCATCCTGACGGACGGTGCGTTCGACTCGACGGGCGATCCCGACCCGTCCAAGCAGTCTTTGAAAGTCGATACGGCTGCCGTCATCGAGGAATACATCAAGCAGTACACGGGACTGAACACCATCTACATCTCCTTCGGGGGCGGCAGGGACTTGAAAGACCCGCAGAACTCGCTCAACAGGAACTATCCGTTCTTTCCCTATCACGTCAAAGCGCCCGGAGAGCTCGCCGCCTGCATGCAGGAAGTCGCGAACAAGATCTCCCGCCGCTACGGGCTGAGCGGGGAGCAGTTTTCGGTTTCGGGAAATGAAGTGACGGTCGAACTCACTCATCTCAAATTCGCCGTCAACAACATCGCCGTCATCGCGCAGGACTGCGGGGCGAAGCTCACGGAAGTCAACTACGGCGATCAAAAGCTGCCCGTCATCCAAAAGAGTTCGCTCTTCGGCACGTTCGAACACACCGAAGGCGGCATCGGAGACCCCGTGACCGTCGAGATCATCGGGAACGGGTTTGTCTCGGTCGTCAGCGACGAAACCTGTCTTTCCGAGGGCGAAGTCAAGTTCGTGTTCGACAAAGAAGTGAAAAACGTCTCCGTGCTCGTCGAGCCCGCGCTCTATATCAATGCCTACTTGGAGCGCGAGGGGCAAAACGGCTGGGAGAGAACCGACGTGCAGGAGATCAACAGCAAGATGTGCCCCGGGGACGAGGTGCGCGTCGGATATAAAGTATACAGCTCGGCGACGGACGAGGAAGTCTCTCTCGAAGAGATCTTCGGTACGCCGACCGAAAAAGTGACCTATTGCGGCAAGGGATACAAGGTGGGCGAGCCGTTCCCGCTCGAAAAGGGGAGCAATTCCGTCTCCGTCGCCATTTCGGTGCTCAACGACGCCTATACGATGACGTACAGCATCCTTTGCTACATCGAGGAAAATCCCAACGATTACCGTCTCGAAGGCGCGCTTTCGAAGGACGAAAGCGGCAAGAAGGCGACGATCGAATACACCCTTTATGCGGGCGGGCAGCCCGTCGATAAAGCGGGGCTCGAAGGATACACGACCGCTGTTTCCGTCGTATATCCGGGCGGCGAGGAGCACGAACTTGCCTTTCAAGAGGTAAGAGACGACGGTACGATGGTTCTCTCCTTCGACGGCGAGGGGCTCGGCTTCGGAATGTACAGCTTCCGCGCCCAAGTGACGGAAAAGGAGTCCAACGTATCCCGCACGAGCGAGATCGGCTTTTTGCTCCTTCCGACCGAGTTCACGGTCGCGTGCGAGACGGAAGAGCGGTTGGAGACGACCATGTATCTCCTGGGCGACAAGACCTTCAACGTCGAATTTTCCCTGACGGTGGACGGAAAGGAGAGCTCTTTCGAGATCCCGTCCCTGCGTTATACGGTCACGCTCGGCGATAAGGACGTGACGCAGTCTTGCGTCGTCATCGGCGAAGGGGAAGTGACGCAGGCTTCTTCTGTCAAAGAGGGCAGGCTGGTTTTTCCGATCTCGAAGGAGACCCTGCCAAAGACAGAACCGAGCGAGTGGACGCTCACCGTGACTGCAACCTATTTCGATCAGACGACGGGGAAGGCTTCGTATGCGTTTGAGATCAAGGATTCCGTTTTCCGCGTCGAAGTGCTCGAAGAGGGAGCGCGCGAGCTTGATATCGTCTCGCTTCAAAAGACGAATGCCGCGGTCTCGTTCAAGGTGTATAAGGACGAGGCGGCGCTCTCGGAAGAGGCGGCAAATGCGGCGCTCGAAGCGGGAGAGATCGAACTGATCGACGGATTGCACGGACCGCTCGGGTCGATCTGCGAGATCGTCACCAAGATCGAGGACGGGGGCGGCGAGGCGGTCATCACGCGGAGCGTCGTGCAAAAAATGCCCCAGATCTTTGCCTACTTTGCCGAGATCTTCGTGGGCGGCGGACAGCGGACGGTCGGGCTCACCTATTGCGGGGCGGAGGGCAACGGCACGATCGATGTGCTTCCGCTGAGCGCGGGGGAGAAGATCTGGCGAATTGCGCTCATCTTCCTGATCCTGCTCGCGATCGCGTACATCGTCCTCTATATCATCGGGTTCTTCAAGGCGAAACATTACCCCAAGGGCACGTTCGTTTATGTTGATATCGGCGAAGGGGAAAAGTTAAAAAGGAAAGTCTATATTGCGTACCATAAGATCAATTTCGGATTCGGCGAGTTGTTGCGGTTTCACCTTTCGAGACTGTATCCGAGCTTTTTGAGAAAGGACGTTCGCAGGCGTCACCTGTTCAAGAGCCAAGGGAAGCGGGAAAATGTATTCAAAGGCATTACCATTCGCATCTCGGAGGAAAAAGGCGGAAAGGCAAGTTTCGTGATGAGCATAAAATCAAAGACGCGGACGTCTCATATCGTCAGCGGCGGGAAAAAAGAGGTCAGAGAACTTGTCGAAGATGTTGAGATCGGAAAGATCGGCAAGAAGAGTTTGAATCTCACGAGAGGGGCGTTCCTTTCTTGTTTCAGCAATGACAGCGTGTATGCTCCGAAGTCGGAACAGAACATGATCGGTTGGGTCAAGCGGGTGCACACGGACCGGATTACGAAGAAGGAAGTCGTGGACGCGGTGATCGGCTTTATCCCTTACAATAAAAAGTCCAAGCGCAGAAGACATTAAAAAACGCCGACCGAAAAAATCGGAACGCGAATATGAAAAATTTGGGAAATCATAAAAGAAAATATCATATAAAAAACGCAAGAGGAGAAATTTTATGAAAAACATTCTTTTGATTGGTGTGGGCGGAACAGGCAGCCATGCGGTCGACATCTTGTACAGTAAGATCCACGAGCTCGGCAACCTCACGAACAACCATATTTCCGCGATCGTCTTTGACACGGATGAAGGTTCGATCCAAAAGATCAAGGACGCCGTGCCGATCAGCATGACGGACGAGTCGAGCGTCGGCGCGATTTGCGATCGGATCGGCAGGAGATTCATTCGCGAATGGTTTCCGTGCGACGACAAGGCGGTCTGCGCACAGGAACTCAGCCGCGGCGCGTCCCAATGGCGCAAGAAGAGCTATCTGGCGTTCTTGAACCTCATGAACAAGCCGCAGACCCGTTCGGCGTTCATCAGCGCGCTCGAAGAGATGTGCCAAGACCCCAGCGCGACCTGCGAAGTCTATGTCATCGCGTCCATCGCGGGCGGCACGGGCTCGGGTTCGTTCATTCCGATCGCCCTCTATGCGAGAAGATACCTGCGCAAGCAGCTCGGCAAGAACCCCATCGTCAATGCGATGGTGGCGCTCCCCGACATCTATGCCTCGGCGCAAAACGAGGACAACAAGATCAAAGTCTACGCGAACGCCTACGCGATTTTAAGAGAACTCAATGCGATCTACCTCGTCACGAGAAACTTCAACGAGGGCAACCGCACGAATCTGAAAAACGCGCCCGTAAAACTTCGCATCGGCAATCCCGAAGAGCCCAATGTCGGCGTGTTGTTCGACGCGAGCGACAAACAATTCTGGACGCCCGAAGCTGCGCCCTTCACGCAGATCTTCGTGCTCGACAGGATCCCCAAGCTCGGTATCGAAGCGCACGACATCGTCCTTGCAAACTCCATCTACACCCTGATCTGTACCGACATCGGCACGATGTTCGACAGCGAGGCATCCAACCATGAAATTTTGCGTTCGCAGAACAACGGCAGCAACGCCATCTATGCGAGCGTCTCGACCTCGCAGCTCGTGTTCCCCGTCGAATCCATCCTCGACTATTTGGCGCACAAAAAGGCGCTTTCGGCTTGTGAGGGCGAATGGCTCGTCTTGCACCGCGCCGTCGAAAAGAGAATGCAGGAAAAGGAGCGCGAGGAAGAGGACAGAGGGCGCAAATACATCGCCAACGACGGCGAATATGCGGATTTGCTTTTGAAAGCGCTCGAAGACGAGAAGGACGAAAATGCAGACAGCGGCGTTTGCGACCTTGTCAAACGCTCGACGGTCGTTTACGACAAAGACGGGAAAGAAAGCGATCAAAACTTGGCGGACCAGTATTACAATGCCTTGGTAAGCGAGATCGAGGAGCGGATCAAGCCCATTCAAGGAGATGGGAGCGAGTTGATCGTTCAAAACAAGAACAGCGATAATCGCGAAGATAGATTGACGAAAGCCAATTTCTATGAAAATACCGCAAATATCAGGGATAACATCACGGCATACAACAGAGAGTGTCTTGCCGAGATCGCGAAGAGTGAGCGGAGTCTGCTTCAATCCATCTTGTCCTACGACAAGGACAAGGATATTTTAGCGCCCAGAAAGTGCTCGATCGTCGACGGGCTTTTGAAAAACGACGGAAAGTTCATTCACCCCGTTGCCGCAATGGTCCAACTTTGCAGATTGAGAGTTTTGCTCAAAAATATCAACAACGACGAAGGCGAAGAAGGGGAAGTTTTCAGAGAATGGGAAGAGCTCAGATCGAGAGAAAAGGACAAGGAACGCATCGAACTCTATGTGCTTGACGACGATCAACTGAAAAAGAGCGAAAAATCTTTCAATGAGGACAAGAGCGCTTATGCGAACTGCGGCGGCGATGAGCGCAAGAACCGCTTCTATATCTTTATCTCCGACGAAAGCGGAAGCGCATACGACTCAGGCAGAAAGCGCACCAAGGTCTTAGAGGACGCAGACATTCTCGAAAACGATGCAAAATATATCGCCGACAAGATCTATACCGAATCGCTCAAACAGCTCAAAGGCAGGATCGCAAAGCGGCTCATGAAGCGCATCGATGTTTTGATCGAGAAGTACAAGACGTTTTTCAGCCGCTTCGAAAAGGCGAAGAGCGACCTCGTCGAGAGCTGCAAGACCGCGCTCAACAGCGACAGCCGCGACGACGGCAGCGTGTTGAACATCTATTCGACCCCGGACAACAAGAAGAGTATCATGGATCAGGTATTCAAGTCCTCGGGTCCCGTCAGCATGACCGAGCTCAAAAATACCGACGACCTCGTGGGGCTCAGCGTATTCAAGAGCGTATATAAAGCGGCGCTCGAAAGCTACAACAACACCGAGTACGACGACAAAGATGTGGGCGTGTACAAGTCGTTGTTCGACAGCATGATCTCCGCTTATCGGGAATTTATCCGCAAGACCGATTCCTTCAAGGTGATCGCCTCCTACAACATCGTCGAGGCGCTCGAAGCCGCTTGCAGAGAAAACAATGTGCCGCGTGACGTCGCATTCGCGCGCTATTTCTCCAAACTGCAAAGCTTTGCGACCCCGAAGCTCAAAGTCGATCTCAACGAAAACCTCGGCGATCTCATCATGCCCTCCAAGGTCACGGTCTACATGATCTCCGAGGAGACGGCGCGCTATATCAAAAAGCATGCCGCGGAATACGATCTGCACCTTCCGCAGGGACAAAACCGCGAAGAGCCGCTCGTCGAGGCGTGCGCTTCCCAATTCATCCAAAAGTACTCGGGCAACGAGGACGCAAGAGTTGCGATCGTCAAGAACGTCTCCGACGCCGTCCTGTATTGCACGGGCGAGATCATGGACATCACCCCGCTCCGCATTCCGAAATTCAATGAACTGAGCAGCGAAGGGGATAACCTCTATTATGTGAACTATGTCCGCGCGATCAAAAATTACAGATTGTACAGCACCGACATGTGGAATCCGCACATCGGCAAAGATCTCTTCCTCCGCGACTACCTGCCTTACTTGAATCCGAAGATGGATGCGAATGAGGACAATAAGATGATCAAGGCGCTCATCTACGGTCTTACAAGCGGCAAACTCATTTACACCAAGGGACGGGGCGATTATCAGAAGGACTGCTGCTTCCGCTATGTGTCCAACGGCGTAGTCGGGGCGATCCGCTGCGAGGACAATTCCTATGTTACGCTGCACAATCTCGTCCAGCTCGTCAATTGGCTGCGCAGACAAGATCTTCTCGTCGAAGATTGGAGCGACGAGTTCGATATGGGCATCAAGAACCAGATGGATAAGCTCCCGAACGTCACGACCGATGTGCAGATAGACCAGCTCGAAGCAAAGCTGACCAACTCTCCGTTCATGGGCTATTTCCGCGATAAGCTGTTTAAGAGTAATGACGATGATGGCGCAAAGATCGGGCTTTTGGAATTTGCGTACATCTTGAAGATCAGCGAGGAATCCACGCGCGACTGCGACTATGCGGACCGCATGCTGATCACCTGCTATGACATTTTCAAGCAGATGATCGCCTACCGCATCAATCCCGCGTCTCAGCCCGAATGGTACATCCGCGTCTATAAGCAGCAGCTCGACAACATCTTCTCTGCGCTCGCCGAGTCCAAGACGGTCAAAGAGGCAGACCCCGGCTGCGAAGAAGTGCTCAAACAGATCATCGGCTGGTGCGAGAGCCGCGATACATTCGTTTCCTCTCCCGACCTCGAAGAGACGGGACTTCCCGCGGTACAGTTCTCGCTCGACCGTCCCGAGTTTGCTAAGACCAAGGCTACGATCGACAACGTCAAGAAGAGAGCAAAAGAGAAGAAAGCCGCAAGAAAGAATGCGGGGGGCGACGAAACGGAAGATCTCTCCGACGACAAAGCGGATGATCTTTCTGCTCCCGCGC
>CANRCY010000023.1 GCA_947629225.1 uncultured Clostridia bacterium
TTCACAACGTGGTGCCGGAGCTGCTGGGAAAAGCCCGGGAGCTGGCCGCTGTGATTCACCACCCCGTATACGCCGTGCTCATCGGACACAATGGCCAGGCAGCCGCCCAGACTCTGCTGCGCTACGGGGCAGACAAAGTGTTTGTCTATGACGACCCCATCTTCTCTCACTTTCTGGTGGAACCCTATGCCAACGCATTCTCAGACTTCATCCGAAAGGTGCAACCCAGTTCCATCCTGGTGGGAGCCACCAACATGGGCCGCACGCTGGCTCCCCGGGTAGCTGCCCGGTTCCGCACCGGGGTAACGGCAGACTGCACTGTATTGGAGATGAAGCCCAAAAACAGGGTCGCGGCAAGGGCGGTGATCGCGAACATCGAAAGATATTGGAACCAATTCTTTCTCAGCTCCCGCAGCATGAGTTTGAGCATGAGACGGTTTACCAAGTGACATCACCCGCCTTGACAGGAGCCGTATTGACGGTATCCGAAGCGATCTTTCCGTCCGAAAGGGTGATCACCCTGTCGGCGACCGTCGCAAGTTTCGCGTTGTGCGTTACGACGATGACCGTCGTTCCGTACTCTTCTTTGAGTTCCCGCAAGAGGGCGACGATCTTGCGCCCCGTTGCCGAATCGAGCGCGCCCGTGGGCTCGTCGCAGAGGAGCAGGGGCGGTTTTTTGACGATCGCGCGGGCAATGGCGACCCGCTGCTGTTCCCCGCCCGAAAGCTGGGAAGGGAAGTTGTTGCTCCGTTCGAGGAGCCCCACTTTTTTCAGCGCGTCGCTCTCTTCCATGCTTCCCGCGCAGCGGGCGATGGCGACGTTCTCCCGCGCCGTGAGGTTGGGCATAAGATTATAAAACTGAAAGACAAAGCCGATTTCGCGGCGGCGGTAGGCGACGAGCTGTTTTGCGGAATAGCGGGTGATCTCGTTTCCGAAGACGAGCGCGCTGCCGCCGTCCGCGCTGTCCATTCCCCCCAAGATGTTGAGAAGGGTGCTCTTTCCCGAGCCGCTCGGACCGAGGATCACGGTCAATTCCCCCGCGGCGATCTCGAAGGAGACGCCGTCGAGCGCCTTCACCGTGCGCTGTCCGCTTCCGTAAGTTTTTTTGAGATCGGTTACTTTCAGACCTTCCATGTTTCATGCCCCCCATTGCGGTCCCGTATTTTATTATAGCACATTTTTTGGGGAACTGACAAGTTTTCGGGCTCATGATTTTGTGTGACAGAGGTGAAACTTTGTGAAAAACGCAAAACGCTCCCAAAAAGGGAGCGTCTTTCGGCGAGGCGGAGCCTCAGGCATAAATCTTTTTTTCGGGGAGAACGGTCTGCGAAAGAAGCGTTCGGATCTCCGCCGCGGCGGCGTCCGCGGGCGTTGTGCCGTCGGGCCAGACGACGCCGTCCAAGGAATGTTTCAGATCGGCGATGTGGTCCTGCGTCCTGTCGGCAATGAGCGAAGGATCGCGGAAGACCTGTTGGATATGCCACATGATGTGGCTTGTGTTCTCGACGAGCTCCTCTCCGTTCGACGTCTTGTATTGGCACAGAAGGCGGATATAGCGGGAGGGCGTGAAGAGCTCCTTCATGTCGCGGGAGTAGTATGTCCCGTTCTCTCCCTTGATACCGCCGTCCGCGCTGTTGTCGCTCTGATACCCCCATGCGACGACGACTTCCAAAAAGTTGAGCACCGTCTTTAAGCCGATCTTATCTTCGGTCTGCGCATTCCATGCCGTCGACTTGACCTGAACGTATTTTTCGCCGTCCCAATAGTTGACGCATTTCGTTCTTGCCGTCCCCAAAAATCCGCCGTAGACATAGATGACAAGATTCGCATACCGTTGGGTATCGAAATTCAGCTCCGTATTGTCTTTGCCGAACCATTCCATATAGGGCTCCGCTTCGTTCACGATCGTGCCGATCATGCTCTCCATGCCCTTAGCGGCGTCGCCGAGAAGGGACATGATCTCCTTCTTGTTGACATGGTTCAACACGTCGAGGAATCCGCGGAAATAGTAGTTCATCTCCCCTTCGTTGGCGTTCTCCATCGTCAGCCCCGCGACAGTATCGGTGATGACGACGTTTTCCAGATAGGCGCTCTCGTTTTTGTAGTAGAGCTGGAAGACTTCCTGCGAGGCGTGGCGCAGAACGGTATTTTTGAGATATGCCGTTTTGCCGTTCGGTCTGCCCTTGGTGTAATATTGGAGATCGCAGTAGTAGGCGTACGTCACCGAAAGAACGATCTTTTGGCGGAGCACGTTGATCGTGGCTTCGGGGTTCGCCCCCTTCACCGTGACGTTATAGATATTTCCGAAGTTGACGCCGTAGCTGTTGTTTTTGCCGGACACCTTGTCGATGAGTTGAAGGTTCTTCGCCTGCAAGCTGACTTGATTGCCGTTGCCGTAGAGAAGGGCTTTGCCGAGCATGTTGCCGTCGGTCACGTTCCATGCGGTCGTCTCGTTCAGGAAGAGTCCGCTCTCTTCGGCTTTCTGCCGCAGTTCGGGCTGATCGTCCAGCTCGCCCGGTCCGTAAAGATCGCTGTGCAAAACGACCTTGTCGTGCGCATAGTAGCCTGCCGCATCGAACACGTTGAAGAGATCGCCGCCTTCGAGCACGTTGAAGTTGAAGTGGCGGTTTGCCGCGCTCGCAGGAGCGCCGTCGCCCGCCTCCGCGCGGAGATAGCAATAGGCATTCTGCGTGGGCGTGAACGTCCTGCCGCTCTCGTCTGGCACGGACGCTCGAACGGGCTCCCAATCGGCTTTCTCGCCGAAGTTGCCGAAGAAGTCGTTCTGCACGTCGCTCTCCGCGAGCCCTTGGAAATCGCCGAAATAGAGGTGGGCGTAGCCCTCTTCGGCGAACACGTCTACCCACGTCACACGGGGCTGTCCCTCGGCGTATTTGCCGTTTTGCGCGATCACGGTATCGCCGTCCATCAGCTTGGAACAGCCGTCCGTATTCACGATCGTATACGTTTTTCCGCCGCTGACGACTTTTTCGCCGCACTGCTTGGTCACCGTTTGGGTCTCTCCGCCGAGGTCGTTGACGCGCGTCAAATTCCATACGGCGTAGCCCGGGTCGGCTATTACGCCAACCTCGCTGTATGCCGTAAAAGGAATGCGGAAGTAGTCGGTCTCCGTGCCGCCGTAATCACTCTGTTTTGCAAATACGCGCACCTGTTGGTACCCCTTATAGGCGTCCGCCTTGTTGTCGAAGCCCGCCATCTCCACGTTCATGACGCCCGGGCAGTTGAACACGAGCTCCACTTCCCTGCCCGCGCAACGGAAGGTAATGCGCTCGTCATAGAAATAGGTCTTTTCGGCGGGAACTTCGACATAGAGCTTACCCGTCGACGCGTCGAAGTAGCCCGTCCATTTCTCTTCCGCGATCGCAAAACTCTCGTCCGCGTCGTCGCCGAAGCCGCCGAGACGGAGCGGGTCCTCGGGGAGCGTGACGCAGATCTCGAAGTTCCTCAGTCCGCGCGGGAAGAAGTATTCGAGCGTCCCCTCTTCTCCCGTAAACGGGTCGAGGGCGACGGGATGACCGTTATCCTGATATTCGAGGTGATAGGAGATCGCAAGCCCGCTCGTCACGGCAATCTCTTCCTCTTGGGAGAAGTGGCTGACCGTAAAGGAGTAGCTCCCCGCTTTCTTTTCGGCGGAATAGGTCTGCCCGCCGCGGGAGTATTCGACCTTTTGGCATTCGTCCGAGATCGGCGCTTTGTCCTTGCGGGAAATGCGCACGGTGAAGGTGAGGGACGGGAGAAGGGTGGAATAGGTCTCCCCTTCTTCGAGGGAAGAAGCGCCGTATTTTACTTCCAGTTCGTCGGCGGGAACGGCGACTTCGATCCCGATCGCGAAGGTGTGCCCCGCAACCGTAAGGGTGACCGTCTGCGCGCCGTAAGTGCCCTTCAACGCTTCGAGCGTTATCTCGGCAGTGTTGTTCTCCCCGACCGAGATCTCCGCTTTCAGGTACACTTCCGTACCCGCCGAGAAGGAGATCGCCTCCCGCGTGAGCACGAAATCTTCGGGCTCGGGCGAAGACGCATCCACGGTCAAGACAGTCTTTTCGCCGATGTTCGGGAAGGAAAGTCGATTGCCCGAAGCCGCAAAGAGCGTTTCGCCCTGTTTGACGGTGAGCCCTTCGGCGATCTTGCCGTCCGTCGAGCGAAGGGTGCAGTTGTTCCGCGCCTGTTCGCCTGTCTTCTTGTCGAAATCCGCCGACCGTTCGCCGTATTTTACCGAAGCGACGACGGAGACGGTCTGCTCGCCCGAGAAATTCACCGTTTTTTGATAGAGGAGCTTGTCTCCCTCTTCGGAGGGCGCTTCCGCCTTTTCGTCGCCGAAGAAAAGCTCCTTGCCCTCCATCGCCCCAAAAGGCGCGTTGAGGGTGACGGTGAGCGTCAAACTCGTTTTGGAAGTGGTATAAGCCGTCCCCGAGCCGATGCTCTTGCCGTTTGCGGAGAAGGAGATATCCGCCGCCTCCATGGGTTTATCGACGAAGACGTGGATCGTGTAGACCGTCTGCCCCGCAGGGTCTTCCGCGGGCGTTCTCGCTTCGCGCAGGAAAGAGACGGTGACGTCTGCAAAGCCGCCTTTACGGGGGACGATCTTTTTATCCTCGATACCTGCCACCGAATCGTCTCCCGAGGCGATCTTTGCGGTGTACCCTTCGGGCACGCCGAACAGCAAGACGGCTTTTTCGCAGTTTTGCGCGTCCGTAAAGGAGAGGGCGATGTTCTGTTCGGCGTTCTCTTCGTTGAGCGTGAGCGTTTTATCGGTCAAACTCGGTTGGGTGTAGGTAACTTTGAGTTCGGCAGAAGCAGTTCCCGCCGCGACCGAAACGGTCGCCGTGCCCTCGCGGGTGAACACGAGGGTCTCCCCTTCGAGACGGGCGACCGAGCCGTCCCCGTCGACGGAATAGGAGAGCGTATCGGTATGGTTTGCGGGCGTGGCGCGCACGCCCATCGTGCCTCCGTCGCCCGCCGCGAGCTCGGAGAGGTTCACGCTCTTCGAAGTGATGGAAACTTCCGAACGCGGCTCCCCGTCCGCAATAAAGGAGAGGGCAGAGGTCTTCCGCACGATCTCGACGGTGCAGACATCGTCTGCAAACTCCTTGACGTCGCCGCTTTGGCGGTCGTATTTTCTCGCGTGAACGGTGATCGTCACCCTTCCGAGCGCCGTCTCGTCGCCCACGTCTTTGAGCAGAAAGCGTTCCCCGCCTTCATCGTATTCGATGAGGTCGTCCCTGTCGAACGCGACGGAGACGATCTCTCGGTAGGAATCCGCGGGGTCTTTGACGAACACGATCCCGAGCGCGTTCCCCGCCGCGGCGATCTCGTCGTAGTCGAAGGTATACGCGCGCACGGAGCCGAACAGCGCGCCCATATAGTAGCCGTACGTGCAATCGTACTTCACCGAGACGCTGTCCGAATTGCCTCTGCCGTCGCGGGCAGTCGCCGTCACCGTGACGGGACCCGCCCGATGGAACGCGATCGCGCCCGTGCCGTCCACCGAAGCAACGGTGGGGTCGGATACGGAATATTCCACTTCGTAGGTCGCGTCCGACGGATAGGGAACGATCTCGGGGAACTGCGCGGTCTTTTGCGCCGTGACGACGGGCGTATCCTTGGCGGAGATACTCACGAGGGGCTCGCAGCAGACGATCGTTGCCGTCGCCGCGATCTCGGGCTTCTCGGCGGACGACGCGGTGACCGTCACCGTGCCCGCACCCTTGCAGGAAACTTCCCCGCTCTGCGTGACGGACAGGATTCCGTCGTCGGAGGACTCCCATACGATGGTTTTGTTGTTTGCCTCGCGGGGCAGAACTTCGGCGAGGAGCCTCTGGCTCTCTCCGCGGTACATTTCGGCGTTGTATTCTTTGAGTTCCACGGCGTGGACGCTCTTATCCGTTACGCGGATCTTTCTCTTGTCGCTCGCCGCCTTGTTCTCCTTGCTCGTCACCGTGACGTACGTTTCGCCGTAGAATTTGGCGGAGACGACGCCGTTTTCGTCCACGGTGGCGACTTTTTCGTCCTCCACCGTAAACACGAGGTCGCGGTTGCCCGCTTTGAGCGGCAGTACGGTCACTTCGAGCGGTTCTGCGGGCGGAGCCGTCTCGTCCTCCATGACGAGAATGAGGGTGTCGTTTTCGACGAACTCCACCGATTCCACATAGATATGTCTGATAAGGCTCATGATCGCGCCGCTCGTGAGCATGATCGCGAGGATCAACAGCGGCAACAATATGATCGTAGACGTCATTAACTTCTTCATAACGGTATTCTCCTCTTATGCCTCGATCCTGCGGTATTTTTTATCGGCAGTGAACCAAAACACGAGCACGTTGATCGCGGTATAGATCAGCGCGCCGAGAATGGCGACGAGGTAAGCCGCCGCCCTTCCGCCCGCGAAAGACTTCGGAAAGATGATGCTGCTCGCCCCCAAGAGCGCCGCCAGCGCGAGCCCGATCAGGAGCATATAGGCGATGTTGATCTCCTCCGCCTCGCCGTTCGCCTTGGGCTTTAAGTTGGGGTTGGCGAGATTGAGGTTGATCCCGTTGAACACGAGCCCCACGGAGAGCAAAAGTTGGGACGATAGGAGCACGCAAAGCTCGGGGACGGTCAAAAAGTGCAATGCGCCGATCACCGCCGCGCTGATGAGGAGCGCAACGGCGCTCACGGCAATGTTGAGGACGCCCTTGATGAGCAGTTGTTTGCGGTACGGGACGGGAACGAGCTTCGTGATGTAAAAATTCTTGCCCTCTACGCTCAGGATCGTGCCCGTGAACGAGCAGATCATCGCCATGAAGACGGAGACGACGAGCATGGATGCGCCGAAGTTAATCCCCGCGCCGATCTGCGCTTCGCCGACCATCGTCACGAGACGGTTGCAGAAAAAGACCATGACGGGGGTGGAGATCGCCACGCCGAGATAGAAGTACGAGTACGTCTTCGTGCGCAAAATCTCTTTGAATTGGTAGCGGAAGATCGCCCGCGCGCTCCCGTAGCCGTCCAGAGAGCTCCGCCGTTCGGGCAGGTTACTTCCGCCGTCGAGCGCACGTTTGCGGAGCCCCGTGCAGACGGCGCGCGCCAGAGCCGTTCCGCCCGCGCCGAGCAAGACGCCCGCGCCGAGCAGAACGCCCGCCCCGAGCAAAAAGCGCTCGAAAAAGACGACGTTCCCGAGATAGTAGGCGGGATTATAGTACCCGTCTAAAAATACAAGCACCTTTTCCCATATTTCGAGCGTGCCCGTTTCCCAATTTCGGTGGATAAAGAAATTCGCCAAAACGGTGAGAAGATAGTAGTAGAGCGCGAACGCTCCCGCCAAAAAGAGCACGAACAGGACCAAGCGCACAATGCCGTGCCGTTCGAGCAGGGCGGTAAAATACACCGTGGGGATCGCGATAAAGACGGAGAGCCCGAAGGGAATGAGGGGCATGAGGAGTGCGCCGAGCAGCATTCCGAGCACATAGAGCCACCCGAAGCAATTCGTCGCAACGCCGAACACGATCATGACGGGAAGGAGCAGAACTGCCGAATAGATACTCAGGTCGATGTAATTGAGAATGAGGTAGCTCAAAAACAGCTTGAACGGACTGAGCGGAAAGCGCGCCGTGATGAGCAGATCGCCCGGGCGGTAGAGCCGCTTTACCTGCATGCCCGTTGCGGCGACCGTCAGTCCCGCCATGAGGAGGGTAAGATACAGTACGGACAGCCTTTTGGGAGAGACGTCGATGCTCGAACGGAGCACGAAGGTGAGCGTCCAGACGAGCGCAAGGACGATGGCGACGGCAAACGCCGCGGCGATCGCCGTCATGACCGCGCTCGTCTTGTTGTTGTTGCGGTTCAACCCCCATTTGAGTTTGAGTTGCAAACGGATAAAATCACGCATCCTTCTTTTCCTCGTTCAGCTCGGTGTAATACTTGTTGAGGTCGAAATTCTTGTCCGCCGCGAGGTCGACAACGTCCGCAAGCTGCCCCTCTTTGATGAAGATCACCCGATCGCAGGTGCTCTTTACGACTTCGAGATTGTGCGAAGAGAAGAGCACGCAGCGTTCGCCGTCCGCGTACTTTCTGATGAAATCGCACAGGAGGGACATCGTCTGGTGGTCGAGCCCGACCATGGGCTCGTCGAGGATCCAAAGTTTGGGCTCGTGCACGAGCGCACCGAGAATGCAGATCTTCTGCCGCATCCCGTGCGAATAGCCCGCGATCTGGGAATCGAGCGCCTGCGAAATTTCGAACATCTTTGCGAGATCGTCCGTCACGTGCCGCTTCTGCTCCTTCGTCGCTCCGTAGAGACTGCCGATGTAGTCGATATATTCCCTGCCCGTCAGTTTTTCATAGACGGAGTGATCGTCGGGAACATAGCCGATGAGCCGCTTCGCCCGTTCGGACTGTTTGACGACGTCGAACCCGCCGACGGAGATCGTGCCCTCCGTAAAGGGCAGAACGCCGATGATGCTCTTGATGATGGTGGACTTCCCCGCCCCGTTGCTCCCCACGAGCCCGACTACCTCTCCCGCGGAGACGGAAAAGCCGATGTGGCGTGCGGAATACTTTTTGTTGTTCCGGTATTTTTTTGAAAAATCTTTGACTTCTAACATAATCTTGTCCCTCGGCGCGCCCCGAAAGCCGCCGCCTGCCTTAGCCGCCCTTATCAGTTTGCCCGAAACGAATTTTTCTATGAATCGGGCGGACGCGGCTTAAAATTTGCCTCCTTTGCTATGCAGTATTATAGATTATAGCCTAACGGCGAAGATAAGGCAACCGATTGGGCGCAAGATTTCTCTCGGGGCGCGAAACCTTGCTCTTTCGGGACTTTTTGTGCTCGAACTGCACGGATTTTGTCATTTCCAAACGTTTTTCGACTTTCTTTGCCGAAAATCGCTCCTTCTGCGGACGAGCGAAAAAAGCGCAAAGGAGACCCCGCGTAGAACGCGGGGTCTCCTTTGCGGGCATAGCCCGAAGATATTACAGCTCCTTAAAGGATTTGCCACCCTGTCACTCGCAAGCTCATGACATCTCCCCTACAGGGGCGACAAGGAACTCTCAGGTGCAACCGAGGCTCAATAAGGGCTCTTCCCGTAGAGGGCGGAGACGTTATCGGCGAACTTCTTCGCCTTGTCGTACTGTTTGAGGTCGATCCGCGTCCCCTCTTCGAGCTTCTTTTTCTGCTCTTTCGAGAGCCGCGTGGGGACCTCGACAAACACTTTGAGATAGAGATTTCCCGTACCGTTCCGCGTTTTGAGCCCCTTTCCCCGCACGGTGAAGACCGTGCCGCTCTGCGTTCCCTCGGGGATCGTGTAATCGAACGTATCGTCGATGTCGGGCACCTTGACCGTGCCGCCGAGCGCCGCGACCGAGAAGGGAACGGGCAGATCGAGATAGAGGTCCATCTTCTCTCTGCGGAAGAGTTTGTGCGGTTCGACGCGGAATACGACGATCAGATCGCCCGGGGCCGCGCCGCCCGTGCCCGCTTGCCCGAATCCGCGCTTGACGATGTAAGAACCGGTATCCACCCCCGCGGGAATGTTGAGGGTGACCGTCGTCTCTTTACGGGTATAGCCCTTCCCCTTGCAGTCGGGGCACTTTTCCGTGACGATCTTGCCTGTTCCGCCGCAATCGGGGCATGCGCCCACGCGGACGGTCCTGCCGAAGAGGGTGTCCTGCGCAAAACGCACCTGTCCTTGCCCGCCGCACTTAGAGCAGGTCTTATAGGCGTTGCCGTTCTTTGCGCCCGTGCCTCTGCACGAGGGACAGGGGCAGTTGCGGAAGTAAGACGCTTCCCGCGTGCAACCCTTTGCCGCGTCCATGAAGGAGAGCTTCATTTCGAGCTGGATATTCTCTCCCGTATCGTCGCGGTGTACGGCTCCGCCGCCGAAGCCTTGGAAGATCGTCTCGAAAATGTCGCCGAACCCGCCGAACCCCGCGCCGCCGAATCCCGCTCCCCCCATGCCTCCCATGCCGGGATGGGCGAGTTCGTAATCGTACGCGGCGCGCTTCTGTTTGTCGGAAAGGGTCTCGTTCGCCTCGTTGATCTCCTTGAATTTTTCCGCGGCGGCTTGGTCGCCCGGGTGGAGATCGGGATGGTATTGCTTGGCGAGTTTGCGGTACGCCGTTTTGATCTCTTCCTCGCTCGCGTCTTTGGAAACGCCGAGGATTTCGTAATAATTTTTTTTCTCTGCCATAATGTTGTTGAGATTTCTCCGCGCAGTCGCTTCGCTCCCTTGTCGAAATGACAAATAAGAAAAAAGGGATCGGTCTGCCTTTGCCCGCCCGCGCAAACGCGCGGGCGGGCAAAGAAGAGAGGTTTTTCTGTTTCGTTTTTACGGAGACGCCCGCAGATGCAGACGTCCTTTCCGTCTATTTACTGGTGGAATTCCTCGTCGCCGCTCGTATCGCCGCCGCCTGCGGGGTTTGCGGCTCCCGCGGCGCCCTGCTGATACAGCTTTGCGAAGATGGGCTGAACTTTGTTGCTCAGATCGTCAAACGCCGCCTTGTACTGCTCTTCGTCGTCCGAATCAAGCGCCTTCTTCGCCTCTTCCGCGGCGGAATTGAGCGCCGCTTTGTCCTCTTCGGTGAGCTTGTCGCCGCTCTCCTTCACCGTCTGTTCCACGGAGAAGATGAGCCCGTCGAGCTTGTTGCGTTCCTCGACCTTCTGCTTGCGCTTCTTGTCCTCTTCGGCATAGCGTTCCGCATCCTTGACCGCCTTGTCGATCTCCTCTTCGGAGAGGTTGGTGGACGACGTGATCGTGATATCCGTGCTCTTGCCCGTGCCGAGGTCCTTTGCCTGCACATGGACGATGCCGTTTGCGTCTACGTCGAAGGTGACCTCAATTTGCGGGATCCCGCGGGGAGCGGGTGCGATCCCCGAGAGGGTGAATTTGCCCATCGTCTTATTGTCGCGGCAGAATTCGCGCTCGCCCTGCAAAACGTGCACTTCGACCGAGGTCTGGCTATCTGCGGCTGTCGAGAAAATCTAGCTCTTGTGGGTGGGAATGGTGGTGTTTCTGTCGATGAGGCGGGTGAACACGCCGCCGAGCGTCTCGATGCCGAGGGAGAGAGGCATAACGTCGAGAAGGAGCACGTCCTTCACCTCGCCCGAGAGCACACCGCCCTGAATGGCTGCACCGACTGCCACGCATTCGTCGGGGTTGATGCCCTTGAAAGGTTCCTTGCCCGTGATCTGCTTGACCTTTTCGATGACGGCGGGCACACGGGTGGAGCCGCCCACGAGAATGACTTTGGAGATGTCGTTGTAGGAGAGACCTGCGTCCTTCATCGCGAGGCGCATGGGCTCCGCTGTCTTTTCGACGAGGTCGGAGATGAGCGCTTCGAACTTCTGACGGGTGATCTCGAGTTCGAGGTGCGCGGGACCCGCGTCCGTCATGGAGATGAAGGGCAGAGAGATCGAAGTGGACGTCATGCCCGAGAGTTCGATCTTCGCCTTTTCCGCGGCTTCTTTCAGCCGTTGCATTGCCATTTTGTCCTTGGAGAGGTCTACGCCGTGGCTCTTTTTGAACTCCTCTACCATATAATCCATGAGACGTTTATCGAAGTCGTCGCCGCCGAGCATGTTGTTGCCGTTCGTCGCGAGGACTTCGAACACGCCGTCCGAAATTTCGAGAATGGAGACATCGAAGGTGCCGCCGCCGAGGTCGTAGATCATGACCTTGCTGCTTTCCTTATCTTTATCCAGCCCATAGGAGAGCGCCGCCGCCGTGGGTTCGTTGATGATACGGAGCACGTTGAGCCCTGCGATCTTGCCCGCGTCCTTGGTCGCCTGACGCTGTGCATCGGTGAAATAGGCGGGGCAGGTGATGACGGCGTCCGTCACCTTGCTCCCGAGATATGCCTCCGCGTCCGCTTTGAGCTTGCTCAAGATCATTGCCGAGATCTCTTGGGGAGAATAGGACTTGTCGTCGATTTTTACTTTATAATCCGACCCCATCTTGCGTTTGATGGAGCTGACCGTCTTATCGGGGTTGGCGACCGCCTGACGCTTTGCCACTTGCCCGACGACGCGGGAGCCGTCTTTCTGGAATGCGACCACGGAAGGGGTCGTTCTGCTGCCCTCCGCATTCGCGATGACTACGGGCTCGCCGCCCTCCATCACTGCCACGCAGGAGTTGGTTGTTCCCAAATCAATACCGATCGTTTTAGACATAATTTATTTCCTCTCTTTGATGTTTTCTAAATTTGTTTTGCGCGAGGTCATTTGATGACAACGACCTGCGCGTATCGAAGCACTTTTCCGTTTTGCTTGTATCCTTTTCTGTATACTTGCTTTACCGTGCCGCTCTTTTCGCCCTCCGCGGGGTCGACTGCCATGATCGCCTCGCACTCCTCCGCGTCGAATTCGCAGCCGAGGGGGTCGATCGCCTCGATCTTTTCCTCTTTGAGCAGAGCTTCGAAGCTCGCAGTTACCATGGAGATCCCCTTCTTCGTCGCCTCGTCGTTGCAGACAGAGAGCGCGCGTTCGAGGTTATCCGCAATGGGGAAGAGCTTGCATACGACGTCCGCCCTGCCCTCTTCGTAGCGGCGGGCGCTCTCCCGCGCCGTGCGCTTGCGGTAGTTTTCGTACTCCGCGGAGACGAGATACCATTTGCGTTTGAAATCTTCCGCTTCCGCCTTTGCCGCGGCGAGTTCGCCGTCGGGCGTTTCCTCCGCGGGCGTTTGCCCCGCTTCCTCTGCGGGCTCCTGCCGCACTTCTTCGGCGGACTGCCGTCCGCTCTCCTCTTCGCTTGTTTCTTCGGGTCCTTCCTGTTTCTTTTTCTTGTTCACTTTGCCGTACCGCCGTTTGCCGTTTGCTGTATTGGACGCCCTTCGGCGCTTTCCATACCTAAATATAATGCCAAAAACCGAAGTTCAAACGCTTTTGCGCAAATTTTTTTTGCTTTTTCCGCCTGTTTTGCGAAAATTTTCCGTTTCGCCCTTTACTTTACCCCGAAAATGTATTAAAATAATAGAAAAATCAACCGCAGGAGGGAGACCGAATGGACGCCAGAGGCTTGGAACTTACCGCAAGAAGAAACAAAAAAGTGAAAATCCGCGTGATCGAAGGTCATTTTGCGACCCAGCATTCCCATGTGAGCCACTGCATCGACATGACTGCGGTCAAGTCCGAAATGCGCATGGCGCGGGAAGCGGCAAAACTCTTCGCCGAAAATTTTTACGCGACGCCCGTCGATACGATCATCACCCTCGAACGGACCAAGATGATCGGCGCCTTCCTTGCGGACGAGCTTTCGAAAAGCGGCATCAATCTGGACGCCGACATTGCCGTTGTTTCTCCCGAGGTGACGAGCGATATGATGATCCTCAGGGACAACCTCTCCCCTTACGTCAAGCACAAGCGGGTACTGCTTTTGACGGCGACCGCCACGACGGGGCTCACCCTTGCGAGCGCGCTCGAAGGGATCCGCTACTACGGCGGCGAGACGGTGGGCGCGGCGGCCGTATTCGGCGGGAATTTCTCGTTCAAGAATATCCCCGTGGTGCGGCTCTTCGGCGTGGAGGACATTCACAAATACAGCTCGTTCCCCGCGAGCGAGTGTCCCTACTGCCGCGCGGGCATCAAGATCGACGCCCTCGTCAATTCGTATGGATATAGCAAGATATAGGTTCACGAAAAATCTTTTGCTTCGCAAAATCTTTTTCCGTGAGGAAATGTGCGTGCATGCCTTAACCTACTTGTCCTCTCATTCGTTTCATCGGACAATAAGCCGCAGGTATGCGGCAAATTGGGTGCGCTACCG
>CANRCY010000024.1 GCA_947629225.1 uncultured Clostridia bacterium
GGTCGTTTTTGCCCTATATGTTGCAGAGGTTTACGGGCGTTTCGGGCATTCTTGCCTCCATGGGCATGATGGAGCAAGTGGACCTCAAAAAAGAGTTTCAAAACCTGTATTTCGACATCGCAGGCGACCCCGAACCCGTCGCGCTCGATATGCTCCTCTCTGTGGCGGGCGAAGATAAGATCGTGTACGGGAGTGACTTCCCGCACTCTCCCGCAAAGGTCGTTCTCACAAAGAAAAAGCATCTGGAAGAAAATCCGAAATATCAAAAACTTCTCCTCAAAATCTACGGAGAAAACGAAAAAAATTGTCTTGGAAAATAGCCCAAAAAGGAGCAGACCATGAAGAAAAAGTTTGTATTTATTTTAACGGCAATTTTGCTGTGCCTTGCCTTTGCTCTCTCCGCTTGCGGGGAAACGGGCGGCGGCAATCACGCAAACGGCGGCAACCCAAATCATGACGACGATACATATTATACCGTCACTTTCGACTCGCAGGGCGGAAGCAACGTGGAAAGCAAGCGCGTTCTCGCGGGCAATCCCGTCGCCGCGCCCGCTTCTCCCACGAGAGAAGATTTCGACTTCGGCGGTTGGTATAAGTCGGCAGACAAAAATGCGGAAAGCTGGAATTTTTCCACCGACCGTGTAAACGGCGATCTCACGCTCTACGCGCATTGGACGGCAAAGGAACAAACGCCTACGCCTTCGGATACGCTCACGTTTGAGAAAAGCACGGCGGGAGAAGGCTATATCGTCACGGGAGATAGCGGACAGGCGGCAAATATCGTCATTCCCGAAAAGTACAACGGCGAACCCGTTGTCGGCATCGCAGAAAGCGCATTCGGCTATGCGCAGCACAAGTCGGATATTCTTTCCGTGACCATTCCCGACAGCGTGACGGAGATCGGCAGGAACGCCTTCCACAATCAAAGCGCGCTCGTGTCGGTAAATATCGGTACAGAAAGTCAACTTCAAAAAATCGGCAACAACGCCTTTTCGGGCAACAGTTCGCTCGCATCTTTCTATCTCCCCGCAGGGCTTTCGGAGCTTGGCGACGACGTTTTCAACAACTGCGGCGCACTCAATGCAATCACCGTTGCGGCGGGGAATCCCCGCTATTCGGGCGCGGGGAATTGCCTCATCGACCTTGAAACGAACACCCTCATTCGCGGGAGCAATCATAGCGTCATTCCCGAAACGGTTACCAAAATCGGCGTGGCAGCGTTCCGCAGGGCGCAGATGACCGCCCTCACCGTTCCCGCTTCCGTCACCGTTATCGAAAAATACGCCTTTTCGGACAGTTCGATCGTCACAATCAATTATAAGGGAACGCAAGAGGCGTGGAACAGAGCCGTCCGCGACGAAAACGGGAAGGAGCGGATGTGGAAATCGAGCAAGCAAGATATTACCGTGTATTACGCGGATACGCAAACGAGCAATATCCTCGTCGCCTACTTCTCGGCAACGGGCAACACCGAAAAAGTGGCGGGGTATATTGCGCAGGCGACAAGCGGAACGCTCTATGAGATCGTGCCGCAAATTCCCTATACCCAAGAGGACCTCAATTACAACGACAGCACTACCCGCGCGACGGTAGAACAGCACGATCCCAACGCCCGCCCTGCGATCCAAGGCGGCGTCGAGAATATGGCGGAATACGACGTCATTTTTCTCGGCTACCCGATATGGCATGGCGCGGCACCGAAAATTATCTATACCTTCCTCGAAGATTACGATTTTTCGGGAAAGACCATTATCCCGTTTTGCACCTCGGCAAGCAGCCTGATCGGTTCGAGCGCGACGAATTTACACTCGCTCGCCCCGAACGCGGAGTGGAAGGAGGGGAGAAGGTTCCCTGCCGGGACTTCTCAAAACGAGGTGGACGGATGGGTGGATTCGCTCGGTTTGGTTTTTTCGGAAACGCCCGACGGGAGCGGCGAAACGGCAGAGATGATCTTTCTGACGATAGGGAGCCGCAATATCTCCGTAAAGCTCGAAAAAAACGTTGCGACTTCCGCCTTGGCTGAAATTTTGGAAGACGGCGATATTTCCTACACCGCGCATGAGTACGGCGGTTTCGAAAAGGTCGGAAGTTTGGGGCAAACCCTTCCCCGCGACGATCGGCAGATGACGGCGGAGGCGGGCGACGTTGTCCTCTATGCGGGCGATCAAATCGTCTTGTTCTACGGCAGCAATGCGTGGAGCTACACGAAGCTCGGCAGAGTGCAGGGCATTTCCGCGGAAGAGTGGAAAGATCTTCTCACCCAAACCGACTCCGTCACGGTGACGCTGCGTTTGCGGTAAACCCCAGAGAGAGCAAAAACTAACAACGGGAGCGGATTTTTCCGCTCCCGTTATGTGTTACCGAATGGGTCGCAAGACCTTGCGCACAGTACCGATAGCCGTCACGACACGACGCGCTCGTTTCCAAGTTTATATAATAAATTGTTATAGTTTTGTTCTTTGGCTTTTTTATAACATAAAAAGATATCCACAAGCGGCCAAATCCCGAAAGTGAATCCGGACAACAGCAATTTGGCAACGCCGAGTCCCGTATCGCCGATATAAAATCTATCTACGCCCAATCCGCCGAGAAAAATCGAAAGCAACAATACCGTCGTCGGATTTTTCAAGGGAATCGTATTAACGAAAGACAGGTCGGTCGCATTAGAGCTGAGCAACGAATTTCGGAAGCTCATTACTCTCTCGTCCGGTATGTAGTTTTTTATATAGAATACAATGGAATCGATATCTTTTTTTGCCGAAGGGGCGCCTTGGCCGACACCACTTGCATTTACTTCCTCGACAGGTGGCGTATCGAGGGGAGTTTCATATTCTTTCAAAACTTCGAAGAAAAACAAACCTTGGCCGAAAGTAGTTCAGTTAAGGTTTGTCGTGATACTCCCGAAGCCGTGCTTGGATATGCAAAGAGAAACTTTGCGCGTGATAAACTTCATAAATTCGCCGACAGGCCGAAAAATCGGCGCCCGCCCAAGCCGTTTGGCTTGGGCGGGCGCCATTAGACTAAAAAATGTAAGCCGAGCGGCCTACGGTATTTCATGCACAACGGGAGCGGATTTTTCCGCTCCCGTTGTGTGTTTTCCGCATCCGTGCGTTCTTTTTTAAGAGTACTCTTTGATTTCGGCGGTTTCTCCCGTATCCACATCGCGGAACAGGAATACCGTCAATTCGCCGAGGGTTCCCCAAAAAGATTGCAAAGCAAGATTTTTCGGGAAGAGGAGGCGTTGCCGAAAAGAAGAGCTTTCCGCAAAAAAAGCGAGGGAAAAGGCAAACGCCGACGAGGGCGGGGCAATGGGGGAAAATTTTTTCAAACACTTGCGCATTTCTCACGGGAGTGCTATAATGTAAGCGCATCAAAACAAAATCGTCAAATTTTTTCAAGGAGGCGCCTCCTTGTGCGCGTGACAATATCACGCGCACAAAAAAACATTATCCGAAAGGTCGAACGCATATCGGGGGGATAGGATGAAGGTCACACTGATAGAGGATGATATGCAGGCTGCCGAACTTCTGAAAAGTTATCTTTTCAGATACGGGGCGGAAAACGGCATTGAATTTGATGTCGGGCTATATTCCGACGCGGAATTGTTTTTGAAAGAATACAAAAAGGAATATCCCGCGATCGTTTTTTTGGATATCGAGCTTCCGAACATCGACGGGTTGACGGCAGCGCGTCTGCTCCGCGAACAGGATTCCTCGGTCGTGATCATTTTCGTGACGAAAATGGTGCAATACGCCGCAAAGGGATATGAAGTCGACGCGCTCGATTTTCTTGTAAAGCCCGTAAAATATCCCGAATTCGTTATGAAGATGCCCCGCGCCGTCAACATTGCGAGAATGAACGAAGGCGCCGGGATCTTCGTCCCTGTAAACAACGGCTTTTACCGCGTGGCGGTCGATAAGATCTTATTTGTCGAGATCATGGGACATTCCCTGAAATACCGTCTTGCAGATCGGGTGGTGGAGGCGCGCGGTACTTTGAAAAAGGTGCAGAAAGTGTTGGAAGGACACGGTTTTATACGGTGTAACAGCTGTTATCTTGTCAATACGCGTTATATCGACTCCGTACAGGGGTATCAAGTCAACATCAAAGGGTTTTCTTTGAAGATCAGCCAGCCGAGGAGAAAGGAATTTATGAAAGAACTGATGGACATCTATCTTGGCAGCGGGCAAGTTTGAAAAGGGGAGCGCAACAATGAATTTTGATTTTGTAATGACATGGTTCACCTTTTATCTGCCGATGTTTTTTGTGCAGATCGTCGCGGGGGAAACGGTCTTTGCGTTTCGTCTCGCCCGCCGCAAACTGTTTTGGTTGCGCGTTGTTTGCGGGCTTTTGGCCTCTGTGGGCGTTCTGTTCCTCGCTGCGATGCTCGCAGAAATGTTGCTCGGGATCAGCCCCGTCCTCGTCAGCTTTATCTATATTGCGGTATTTCTTTGGACGATCGGCTTCCTTGCGCTCTGTTTGCGGGAGTCCTTCTGCACGCTGCTCTTTTGCGGCATAGCCGCCTATGCGCTGCACACGTTCTCCTATCGTTTGTTCGGCCTCATCGAGCTTACGGGCATTGTCGAAATGGCGACCGCCGCGCTCGGGAGTTATGGCTACCTGCTGCTCTTCCATTCGCTCTTTGCCTTGGTGATGGTATGCGCGTATTTCACGTTCGTCCGCCACATCAACAAGAAAAACATCGCCCGCATCCAGAGCGGCAAAGTCATCGCGCTCTCCTCCCTTGCCTTGCTCATTACGATCTTCTTGTCCGACTGGATCAACCGCTATAATTGGCAGAGTTTACAGCTCTCCATCATCTGCAATATTTTCTCTTGCCTAAGCAGTGTATTCATCCTTTGCCTGCAATCGGGACTGTTGCGGCAGGTGTCGGCCCAACAGGAAATCGAGGTCGTAAAGGAACTTTGGAAGCAGGACAGAAAACAATACGAACTCTCCCGCGAGAACATCGACCTCATCAATATCAAGTGTCACGATCTTCGCTTCCGCATCCAGGCGCTGCGGCTCGGCGACGGGGAAATTTCCGCGGAAGAACTTGCCGAGATCGAAAATGCGATCTCCATCTATGACGGAAAGGTCAACACCGGGTGCGAACCGCTCGATACGATCTTGACGGAGAAGAGCCTCTACTGCCAAAGGAACGACATCACGCTCACCTGTATGGCGGACGCTTCCAAACTGTCCTTTATTTCTTCGTCCGACCTGTATTCGCTCTTCGGCAATATCATTTCCAACGCGGTGGAAGCGACCCGCGAGATCGACGACCGTGAAAAGCGGCTCATCAATTTCCAAGTCAAACAGGTCGGCAATCTGATCCTTGTCGCCACGCAAAATTATTTTCACGGTACCCTTGAGGTAAAGGACGGCGTATTGCTCTCGCACAAGCAAGACAAGCAAAACCACGGCTACGGCATGCAGAGCATCAAGATGCTGGTGAAAAAATACAACGGCGGAATGGATATCCAGGTCCATGACGACATGTTTTATCTGAAATTGTATTTCCCTTCGGCGGCTTGATCTTAACATCCCGCACCCCCGCAGCATGCGGGGGATTTTTTATGTGAGTTTGAAAAGCATACATGTTAATTTGTGACTTTCATTTGTAACGTTTTCTTGTTAATTTGCGAAGCATACTTGGAGTTTGTGACATATTTCTTGATAACCACCGTGTTTCGACCTATAATTTTTTCAAATCTCAAATGATAGGAGGAAACAAATTATGCAAAAAATGAGAAAGGCATTTCTTGCCGTTCTGACTGCGGCTTTGCTCGCTTGCGTTTCTTTGTTTACGCTTGTCGCCTGCACACCCGCAAGCAACGACAAAGCGGCAAAGGGCATCGAGATCACAACGCCGCCCACCAAGACCGATTATGTCGTCGGCGAATCGTTCGATCCCGCGGGCATGGTCGTGAGCGTCGTCTATGAGGACGACAGCAAAGAGGCGTTGGAGGCTTCTGCCTACACGCTCGACCCTACGGGCGCGCTTGCGGTGTCCAACAGAAGGATCACCGTTACCTATAAGGTCGATGAGGAAACGGAGTTCACCGCGACGCAGAACATCACCGTACATAATAATGTCGTGAGCGTCGTGGTCAAGACGCCCGCCACCAAGACGGGGTATGCGATCGGCGAAGTGTTCGATCCCACGGGCATGGTCGTCACGGTCACCTACGAGGATAAGTCCACGAAGGACGTCGACATCACGGCGGACAACGTGACCTACGACAAGACCCCCCTCACGGGAAGCGAAACCGAGATCACCCTCACCTATTCGGGCAAGGAGATCAAGCAAGCCATCGAGTTTGCGACGGGCATCACCATCAAGACCCAGCCCACCAAGACCGAATATGTCCCCGGTGAACGCTTCAATCCCGCGGGCATGGTCCTCGAAGTCAGCTATACGAGTGGCAAGAAGGCGGAAGTCGCCGTTGCGGGCAGCTCGGCAACTTACAGCACCGAACCCCTCACGGGAGAGGAGACCTCTGTCACCGTTTCCTACGGCGGATTCGAAGTCACGGTGAACATCACCTTTGCCAGCGGCGTGTTCATCGAAGCCGAGGACGGCATCATTGAAACGAGCAGCACGCAGTGGCTGCGCGAGGATGCAAATGAAACCTTCCCCGAGGAGTATCAGGCGTCGGGTTATAAGTATGTCGGCGACCTCGCTCCGGGCGATTCCATCTCCTTCATCTTCAGTTCCGACAAGGCGGGAACGGGCAACATCTTCTTCCGCATGGCGTCGCAGTATCTGAAACAGGACAGCAACTGGACTCCCATCTGGATGGGCGACTGCCAGCTCAACAAGATCTGCAAAGTCAGCGTCAACGGTGTGGACTATCCCATTGACGACTCCGTGATCCTTCCCGGCGGCGGCGAGCAGGACGGCGAAGCCAACCAATATCTTTGGACGAACTGGCGGGAAGTCGAATTTAGGAATATCGCCTTCAAGCAGGGCAACAACACCATCAAGCTCACCTTCCAGAGGCACGACTATGCCGATTGTTCGCAGTCGGGCAAGAATAATGTATTTACGGCGAATGTCGACAGTTTGATCATCACCTCTGCGGAATGCACCATAACGGCGCTCAAAGCGAAACTTGAAGCAACGGCAACGAGCGCAACGCTTGAAACGAAGAACGATGTCACCGAATTTGTCGTAAAGGGGACCGTCGATTACGAGGTCTACACCGAAGAAGATGTCAAAGAAAAACTGACGCTCCAAATCGGGACATCAACCTCTTGGTGGGGACAGACATACTTCACCGCTGTGGACGTTGCGACCACCGTCACTCTGACCGGCCATCAATTCGAGATCCGCGCCAATATCGACAAGATCGGCTCCAACGCGGGATATACCGTCAACTTCATGAACGCCGCACTCACGATCGCGGGCGCACAGGGATCGACGGGTACCTGCTCGCACGGCGAATTTGAGGTCCTCGTCAGTGACACCGGCGTCATCACCCTGAAAGTGGAGAGCAAGGTTTCCTTCGCTCCTACCGCCACCAATGCAGACATCGCGGTGGTAGATGGTAAGGTCATCGTCACCGTCACGGGTACCTACACGGCGACGGGCTACGACAACGACGAAATCAAGGCGCTTCTTGAGAAGACGGTGCTCGATCTTCAAAACACGAACTGGAGCGGTCAACGCTTCACGCTCACTCCGGCGGAAGTGACGCTCGGGGCAAACAACAGCTTTACCGCGAAGTATGACATCACGGCGGTCACCAACGGCAGGTATGTCACGCACTTCAACGGCACGTCGGTGAACTTCGTCCCCTCTGCTAATATCGCGGAGAAGTCCGTCACGCTCGGCGGTCACAAGTACACCATTTCCGCCGATACCACCGGAACGGAACAGGATACGGATGATTCCAAGTTCTATGGTGCCGTCGGCTTTGTGGTCGAAGACGAAGCCTGATAAGTGAAAGCCATACAGCCTTTGCTCTGAAAAAGTCGGGCGGTCGAAAAAAACCGACCGCCCGATCTTTCAAAACTGTGATAAGGAGTATTTTATGAAGAAATTTATCGCTTTTTCCGCATCGCTTGCGCTGGCGCTCGGCGTCGGGCTGTCCTGCGCGGCGATCTCGGGGACTTCTCCTTCCGTCGAAGCCTCTGCGGCGACGATCGGGGCGACCAAGGCTTACGCCATCGTGCAGGGCTACGAATGGGGACCTGCCGTTCCCAAGGTCGTACTCGAATTTGCCGATGACGTCATCGGCGTGGAGAACGACACCTTTGCCGTATCCTTTTCGAACCGTGCACGCACCGTCACCGCGGCGTACAATTCCGACGAGAACGGCGTGGAATCCGAGGACTACACCCACTATGTCGCCATCGAAATGACGGTCCAATACAACGTAAACAGCCCCTTCTCCTACAACATGAGCACGGGGCGCAACACTTGGGTCGCAAACATCGCCTTTACCGTGACGGTCAACGCGGGGAAGAGCTTTACGGCGGGCGACCTCACCTATGAGGGCGGCGATACCTTTACCTACTCCGCGGGCGCGGCGGACAGAAAAGTTCCGCAGACGGCGTCGTGGACGAAGGATACCGTCCATTACACGGGGGAGGGGAAGGACATCACCCTGCAGCGTGCGAGCTGGGCGCCCGAGGGCGCAGAGAGCGACAGCGGCAAGAACCCGCTCGTCATCTGGCTCCACGGTGCGGGCGAGGGCGGAACGGACATCGACATCGACCTTCTCGGCAATGAGGTGACCGCGCTCACGACCGAAAATGAGACCAACCTCCAACACTACTTTGCACAATACGGGCTGAAGGGCGCCTATGTCCTCGCCGTGCAGACGCCCACCATGTGGATGGATTCGGGCAACGGCAGCTACAACAACGGCTCGGGAACGGGCAAGCAGGAGAGTTACTATACCGAAGCTCTGTGGCAGGCGATCACGACGTATGTGGAGAGCAACTCCGACGTCGACACCAACCGCATCTACCTCGGCGGCTGTTCCAACGGCGGCTATATGACGATGAATATGGCGTTCGAACACGGCGATTACTTCGCGGCGTTCTACCCCATCTGCGAGGCTTATGACAACTCCCGCATTTCCGACGAGATGATCGAGGGGATCAAGGACTACAACATCTGGTTCCTGCAATCCTCCGACGACGGTACCGTCGCCCCGAATTCGAGCACGGTGCCTACATTCTTCCGCCTTCTTCAAGCGGGTGCGGAGAACGTGCACTTCACGTTCACCGAACATGTCACCGCGGTAGACGACCCCACTGCGACGAACGGCGGGATCCAAGGCACTTATATGGGACACTGGTCTTGGATCATGGCGTTCAACGACGTGCTCTCCAAGGAATTTGACAACGATACCATCACGGCGCAGAGCGACATCACGTTCGCAAATTGCACGAAAGACGGCAATCTTTGGGCATGGCTCGCGGAACAGACGCTTGACGGCAGCAAAGTCGCCGATCACTTCCAGAGCACTCCCGAACCCGCACCCACGCCCACACCCGCGGACAACGGCGGAGGGCTTCCCGCCTATGCGATCGCGCTCATCGTGGTCGGTGGCGTCCTCGTCGTCGGCGGCGTTGTGGCAGGCGTTATCGTTGCACGCAAAAAGAAAAATTGATTGCTCGACCTTCCTCCTCAAGCGAAGGTCTGCGGGCTTGCCTGCAGGCCTTCCCAAGGGGGAGAGTAAAAACAGACCGTAGCGCCGGTTTTGCGCAAAAATCAAGGAGAAAACATGGCAAACACTTTCTTTTCGGGCAAACGGGGCGTGAAGAGGATCGTTCTCATCGCCGTTGCCTTTGTACTCGTCGCCGTGCTCATCGCGGGCAACATCGTCCTCAACCAATTTGCGCCTCTGATCCACGCCAATTTTGCGGGCGGGTTCGGCGGTTCCACCGAAACGCAGGAGGCGAAGAATGCACTCGGTTCCGCCGATGAACTTGTCGGCGAGATCGCGGAGGAGAGCATGGTGCTCCTCAAAAACGAGGACGATTTTCTTCCTCTGAAAGAGGGGACCAAGGTCAACCTCTTCGGCTGGGCTTCCACCGACCTCGGCTTTTTGCAGATCGGCGGCGGCAGCGGCGGCTCGCCCATCGACGCCTCCAATCCCTACCAGATCACGCTCACCGAAGCGTTCGACGAATACGGCGAAGATCTCTACAACAAAGACCTTCTGGCAAAATACGTCGAATTTGACGGCAGGACAGACGCCGACCGCGCGGGGAATTCCGATACCGTCGTAAAGAACCCGGAGGAGGCCTTCTATACCCCCGACCTCATGGGGAACGCTAAGAGCTTTTCGGATACGGCGATCGTCGTCCTTTCCCGTTGGGGCAAGGAAAACGGCGGCTCTAACGAACTTGTCAGCATCGGCTCCTTCCAGAACGGTTCCTATCTTGAACTTACCGCGCAGGAAAAGGTCATGCTCGATAAACTTGAATCCGACGCCTTCAACGTCATCGTTCTGCTCAACACGACCAATCCCATCGAACTTTCCTTCCTCGAAGACTACGACTGCATCAAGGCATGTATGTATATCGGCATCCCCGGGCAGTCGGGTGCCCGCGCCATTCCCGAACTTCTCTATGGGGAAACGGTGCGCATCGAACGGGACGAAAGCGGGACCGAACTTTCCCGCAAATATGAACCCATCAGCCCCTCGGGCAGGCTCTCGGATACCTACGCTTACAGCTGGCAGGAGAACAATCCTTCCTATATCAACGCAACGCCGAACGGCAGCAGCCTCGGCTATGCGGAGGGCATCTATATCGGCTATAAATGGTATGAAACCGCCGACGCGGCAGGTTATTTCGAAGCACAGGGTACCTCTTACGGCGAGGTCGTGCAATTCCCCTTCGGCTATGGACTTTCTTATACGGAATTTGAGCAAGAGATCGTCGATGTGTCGTGGGAAGACGGCGATAAACTCCAAGCGGGTAAGGAATATTCCGTCACCGTGCGCGTCACCAACGTAGGGGACTACCCCGGCCGCGACGTCGTGCAGCTCTACTATACCGCTCCCTACAACGAGGGCGGCATCGAAAAAGCGAGCATCAACCTCCTCGCCTTCGATAAGACAGCGCTCTTGAAGCCGCAATCCGAATCGGAAACGGAGAGCTTGCAGGAAGTGACTCTCACCTTTACCGCCTACGATCTGGCGTCCTACGACGACTACGACAAGAACGGTAACGGATTCAAGGGCTATGAACTTGACTCGGGAGAGCACATCATCAAGCTGATGAAGAACGCACATGAGGTCATTGATGCCACAAATGTTCTCGGCTGCGACGGCTTGAAGTTTGAAAACGACCCCGTCACGGGCGAAAAAGTGGAAAACCGCTTTACAGGGGAAAATGCCTATGCGAATATGCCGATCGACGGCAGCACGGGCGCAAACGGCGGAATTACTTATCTCTCGCGGGCGAACGCCTTCGAAAACTTCCCGGAATTGAAAAAGGTGGGAACGCCTACTTCGGCAGCGACTTCGGCGGCGGGATTCGATTATGCGGGCTACAACGGCGAAGATATTTCTTCCTTCCAATACGGCGTAGACAGCGGGCTTTATCTCACCACGAACGGCGGCGAAAAGGCGACCGCAGCCGATTTGAACGGTACCAACAAAGCTGCGGATCTTCAATACGATTATGACCTCATGGAAGATCTGCAGGATTGGGACAATCCGCTTTGGGACGACTTCCTCAACCAGCTCACCCAAAACGATATCAGGGACCTCATCGGAAGAGGGGGCTTCCGGACCGCCGAACTGGAAAGCGTCGGCAAGACACGCTGTTATGATACGGACGGTCCCGCGGGTTTCAACAACTCCGTTGTTGCACCCGAGGACACCACGGGCTGGACGGTATTCCCCGCCGAAACCCTGACGGGTTGCTCGTGGAGCCAGCGCCTCACCTACAATGTCGGTCAGTCGCAAGGGCAGATCGGCAACGCCACCAAGGTACAGGGCTGGTATGCCCCCGGCGTCAATCTGCACCGCTCGGTCTACAACGCCCGCAATTATGAGTATTACAGCGAGGACGGCGTCCTCAGCGGAAAGCTCGCCGCGGAAACAGTACGCGGTGCCAAGGAGAAGGGACTTTACTGCTATGTGAAGCACTTTGTCATCAGCGACAACGGGCAAAACGCGACCGACTGGTACGAATGGCTCACCGAGCAGAGCCTCCGCGAGAACTATCTCAAAGCGTTTGAGATCGTCGTCAAAGAGGGCGGTGCCAATGCGATGATGAGTGCGTTCAACAAGCTCGGCGCAGTGTGGTGCGGTTACAACCACGCGCTGCTCACCGACGTCTTACGCACTGAATGGGGCTTCCACGGCTCGGTGATCACCGACTGGTATACGACGGGGAACTACATGAGTTCCTACGGCAAGGGCGTGAAGGCGGGCAACGACCTTTGGCTCAACACCGGAAGTTCGGCGGCGAACATCACGTTTACCGATGCGGGGCAGGCGTATGCCGCACGGCAGTCTGCCAAGGGACTTCTCTACACCTATCTTGACACGATCGTTTCCGCAAAACAATATCAGGATGATGTCGACAGCGGCAAGATCGAAGACAAGTACAACGTGACGCTCGGACCGAGCGTGACCGAGGAAGCGTATTCGCCCGTATTCACAGCGCTCTGGGCGATCGTCGATGTATTGCTCATTCTCGGCGTCGGCGCTTGCGTGCTCTTCCTGTTCCTTCCGAAGGCGAAGAAAGAAGAAGCAACCGAGCCGGAAACCTAACTTACTAACTTCCTCCCCTAAAAAGGCGCCTCGTGGTCGGATATTTCCGATTTACACGGGGCGCCGTCTTTTTTTGGCCCCAATTCAGTTGCATTTGCGAAGGTGCGCTATTGTTTCCTTGCTTACCGTGCCGACGTACTCTCCTTCGTCCCAGCAGGTGAAATCATCGAAAAGCAGCATCTAAGCGAAAAACCGCAATATCTTGCGAAAATCAGAGGGTTCCCAAAAAAGATTGCGAAGCAAGATTTTTTGGGAAAAGGAGCCGCAGGCGTTAAAGCAAAGAGGTTGCTAAAAAGCAACCTCTTGCAAAGTTCGCCTTGCGGCGACGTGGTACTCCCGACGGGAATCGAACCCATAATTAGCCCTTAGGAGGGGCTTGTTATATCCATTTAA
>CANRCY010000025.1 GCA_947629225.1 uncultured Clostridia bacterium
GCGAAGCGAGACTGAGGGGGTCACCTTATTTGCAAGCTCGTTTGCAATAACACCCCTTTCCCCCTCGCGTTGCTCGGGTACTTTCCCCTCAAAGGGGACAGCAAGTAGAGAAAAAGGCTCAAATATCCAACTTTTCCCTCAAAGGGGACAGCAAGAGCTAACGCACGTCTCCTAATCTTGGCGCCCCCTTGGGTGGAGCGGCGCAACTTCTGTTCGACAGCCCAGTGGGCTGCGAACTGCGCCGCGACAGGAGCGCTGGCAAGCGCGCCCCGCCTTTCTACTGTCATGATTCCTTGGGCGGCACGAGCGCGTAGCGCGAAGTACGGGCTTTGGGCGGTCCCTGCCGCCCAAAGGGAGCTGTCACGCGTGCGTGACTGAGGGGGTGTCGCCTTACTATCTTGGCGTTTCCTACAAAGAGAGACAGCTCAAAAAAACATAAAAAAGGAAGAGCGTTTCACTCTTCCTTTCGGTTTTGTACTTCTTATCGGTCACTTTCCATCGAATCACTTCTTGTCGGGCTTTTGATAGAAGATAGATACGACATTCGAACAATAGTAGAACTCGACTTTCAGATCCAATAGACGGGCAGCGTTGCGGTTCTTGCCCAGCAACCGCTTCGCCTTCTCCACGATCCTGTGATAGACCGACCCTGTCAAGGTCATCGCCAGGATGTCCTTCGAAAGCTGTTCGCTCGTACATCGGAACGACACGCAGAACCTGCCGTCCTCTTTCGGCTTGTAATCCCGCGCACAGCGCGCAAAGATCTTCGCAAGATGCTCTTCGTTGAATCTCGACAAATACGCCGAACGGTATCGGTAATATTCATGCCGATTCGCTTTGAGCTCCTTCTTGAACCAAGGATACAGTTCCGCGTTCGGGATGTGGTCGCTGACTTTTCCCCCCCCGCCCACTTGGATGAACTCAGAATACGGCACGCAGCAATAGTTATAATAGATGATGTCCTTTCTTCCATTCGGGTCTTTGGTATTCGAACTGTCGCCCCAAGTCGCGTCGAGATAATAGCAATATCTCCCGATTTTGACGATGTTGAACGCGTGACCTGTATGATTTACCACTTGGCTGCATACATACCCGCACGGGACGCCCACCGACTGCAACAAATACTGCATCGCGGCGGCATAGCCCGCACAGACCGCCTTGTGATGGACAAGCGCGCCGTGCAAAGACCGCAGTCTGTCGTCCTTCGTCACGTCCTCGTCGATCCTGGCGTCCAGTCCCTTTCCGTCGTAGTCCAACGTCAAAATGAGCCGCTTATAGATTTTGAGAAGCGCAAGATACGGGTCTGTTCTTCGGTTGATGCCGCGCGTGAAGTACTTCGCCCCTTTCCTGAGCTCTTTGAGCTTGCGTAAGATCTGCTTGATGTCCAGCGCTCCCGAAGGCTTCTTGCAGCGGAACACGAGCCCCATCTGATTGCCGTTAATCGTCCGATAATAATGAACCCAGAACAGCTCGGGGAAGTCTCCCATCACACAGGAGAAGATCTCATACAGCCGCTTTGCGCTCACGTCACCGCACGCAAAGAGCTCTTCGCTGAAATCATAGGCATGGCGCACGATCTCATTGTAAATGCGGATGGACGGATTGGTCTTTTCGTCCGCCTCATAAGGCGCAATTTTGAGCCCCGGCTTTTTCTTGCGGATCTTTTTCAGAAGCTTTTCGTCTTGAAGCCGCTCGCGCTCGGTGTCATGCTCCGCCGCACCCTTCTTTTCGCCGTCCTTCTTCTCCCCGCTGTCTTTCTTCTCTTCTTCCTCGCCGCCGAGATCCTCTTCCTCGTCGAGGTTCTCTTCTTCGTCAAGATTTTCCTCTTCGTCGTCGAGATTCTCCTCTTCGTCGAGATTTTCTTCTTCGTCAAGGTTTTCCTCGTCGTCGAGGCTCTCTTCTTCGTCGTCGAGGTTCTCTTCTTCGTCAAGATTCTCTTCGTCGTCGAGATTTTCCTCTTCGTCAAGATTTTCCTCTTCGTCGTCAAGGGTTTCCTCATCCTCGTCCGAGGAGTCGCCGTCGTCGTCCTGCGGGGGCGGGCTGTTGGGCTGCGGCGGGAATATGTTGTAACTGTTCGCCTTCCGCTCGTCCCCTTCCGTTCCCGTATCCTCGTCGTCACGAACTCTGTCGGGGTCGTCGGGGTCGTTCATCGTGCCGTCCGAGCGGTCGATGCCGTCGTCGTCCGTGCCGTCCTTTGCCGTCTCGTCGAGCTTGCCGTTTTTGAGGTATCGCTTCCAGAACCGCGGGGTCTTGTTGGGGTCGTACAACTCGTCCGAGTAGTCCTCGCCCTCGATGTCCTCGTAGTCCACGTCGTCTTCGAGCTCGCGCTGCTGTTTCCCGAGATCGCGCATGGCGGAGAAGGACGTATATTCCTCGTCCTCTTGGGAATTTTTATGCTCTTCGATCATGCCCGCGATCGTCTCGACCAGCCCCTTGCGAAGCGGCGGCAGGTTGTTTTCGAGCCAAGACAGGGTGTCCTCGTCGTCCTGCAAGTAAATTTTTTGCTCATAGGTGAGCTGACCCGAGGAGTACTCGGTCATGAGGTCGTTGTCGTTCTGCCACATGAGGATCATGCCGAGCAGAAGCGCGACTTTGGCGTTCTTTTCGGGAAGATCGAAGGCGACGACGATGCGCCGTTTGTCGGGGTCGATGCGGAAGAACCATTCGTTGAGGTTGTCGAGCGGTTCTTTTTCGGCGGTGAATGCGGGCTCGGCATAGCCGAACGTGACGCTCGGATAGGTCTTTTCAAGGTAACCCAAGATTTCGGCGAACAGCTCGTTGAGCCGCTCTTCGGTGCAGACGATCGTATCCATGCAGTCGGCGCAGATCATGAGGTCTCCGTCCTCGCCGAAATAGCTGTATCTGCCGCTCTCCATCGGGCGGTGGCAGAAATCGCACAGTCTCGCCTCGTCGTTCTCGTAGACGGCGGCGGTCTGATAGTTCTCCTCGCCGCTGTCGCTGATGGTCATGTTATAGCCCGCAAGCAGGTCGCACAAGCCGTCGAGATCGTAGCGGGGCGAGAGTTTTTCCTCGCCGAAGTAGATATAATGTTGAAGTTCGGGACGGGCTTTGAGCCAATTCAGATAGGAATAGACGTGGATGAGAAGCTCTTGCAGGTTGCTTGCGAGCTTGTCATAGAACCAATCGAACACGCCGACGTCCTCGGAGCAGTCGTTGATGAAGAGGAACTGCATGCGGAGCGATTCGCTCTCTTTGATCGTTTCGCGCGCTGCCGCCGCAAGCGGATACACGCGGATCATCTCCGAAATCAATGCCCGCGTCAGGCGCTCCCGCCGCTCTCCGGCGGTCTCGTACCCGACTTGTTCTTCCTCCTTCCGCAATCCGTCCGCCGCCGTGCGCGCAGCGGCAAAGAGCTTGATCTTCTCTTCGATGAGCGCCCGGTCGAACCCGTCGAGGATCGCCTCTTGCTCCTCGAAGGACTGTTCCCTTGCCTCATAGACGCTTTCGAGGGCTTCGAAGAACTCGTCCTCGGTCGCGACGACATAGGGATAGAGGGTCGCGATCTTGTCGTCGGTACTGTTTGCCTCGTTTTCGGCGGAGAACTCGAAGGGGTTTTCGAGAATGGGCACGATCGCGATACAGCGGTACGCCATCGGGAAGATGGTCTTGATGAACTCGTTCATCACCGCGCCGCACAGAAGGCGCATTCCGTCCGTACAGCCGTTTTCATGGGTCTCGCCGAAAGCGTTCGACGCCGTGAGACTGACGCGGAGCATCCGTCCGTCGCAAAATCTGCGCTTGTTGCGCTCGACCGCCTCTTTTTCGAGGTGGGGATTGCCCTCCGCGCCGCTCTTGAAGTTGAGCGACTGGTTGTTGGACATCAAATTATAGAAGCCGTACGTCTCCCCCTCCAAGCCGACGCGCTCGATGGTGACACGGATCTCTTGAAGCGGCGCGGTCGAATTGTTGAGCACGCCGTCCTCGCCGAGCTTTTGGGAATAGTAGACCTTGTATCTTCTCAGAAAATAGGTGTCGAGGCAGTTCTTGTAGGAAACGTTCTCCCGCCGCAAAAAGACGGTCTTGTTGTCCGCGGAGATCTGCTCGATCTCATATTCGACATTTTTATAGACGATGGACTGTCCCACGACGTATTCGAGCGGCAGTCTGCTCGGGAAGGTATCGAGCTGACCGATCTCGACGTCGTTGAGACACAGCCGAACCCGTTCGTTGCAGGCAAAGACCTTTTCGAACACTTCCCGCACCCGCGAAAAGACGATGGACCGCTCCTTCGTGAGCGAATAGCCCTCGCGCTTGTCGGGATCGACGACCAAATAATAGTCCTTCGCCCGCTGACCGCAGCTCTCGTCAATGGGGGTGTCCGCGCCGTCGCACAGCCCCGCGAGCAAATACGCCGCATACTCGTATTCGGTGAACTCGCCCTTGCGCACCTCTTCCGAAAGATAGCTCTCCTGCGCGCAGAAGGGGCAAAGCGGCACATCCCCGCGCACATTCGAAAGGTCGATGATCGACTCCATCTCGCGGATGAAGGAATCGACTTCGATCCCCCCGTTGGTCGATGCGCGGCAGAAGATTTTGAGCAGGCTGAGCTTTTCCTTCTTGGCGTGCTCGGTGATCCTCGGCTGGATGAACGCCGAACGCTTGATGAAGTTCTCCTTGACCGCCTTCTCCATGAAGTATTCGCGCAGAAGATAGGGCTTGCTGATACTCTGCGAGAAGGACATGCGCCGTCCCTTGAAGCGCGAACAGACATAGATCGCGGCGGCGAGATTGCAGCGTTCGTCCGAATAGACCATGTAGTTGATCTCGGGTCTGTTCTTGGAGAACTCGTTGATCTCGACGCTGTGCTCGGACAAGATCTCCCGCTCTCCGTGGTCGAGCGGCGAAGAGGTGATGACGCGGATGCCGTCCACGCCGTATTTATACGCCTTCTCCGCGATGATGCCCTCCAAGCTCATGAGCTTTTGCCCGTATTTATAATAGATGCGGTTTTTGAGGCTCTCTTTGTTCCAAAGGGTGTATTCGACCTGTTCGTTGTCGTTTGCACTCGAAAAGCTCAGAACCTTGTTCACGCAGAAGAGCTTGGGAAGGCTCGACGCCGCAAAGCCGCGGATGAGATCGGTGGACAAGAACACGAAGCGGATCCTGTCCGCCGTCGCCTTTTGCAGTCTGATCGCAAGCACGGGGCAGATGTAGCTCTCCAACGAGACAAGCTTATCCGCATCGACAAAGATCGCGCTGATGACTTCCTCGAAGAAATCGGGATAGTTCTCGACGATGTCGTTGTCCTTGAAGTCCTCGGGCGAGGCGACGAATACGTCCGCTTGGTCGAGACGATCCTCGCTCGTATAAACCCGCCAAGTGACTTCGGGGGTCGAGCAGGTCATTTGTATGAGACGGGTCAGAATGTACTTTTTGAGCGCCTCGCGCTTGTCGCGGTCGCTGACGATAAAGATGAGCCGCGCTCCCGAGAGCAGCCGCGTATAGGTATAGGCGATGAGATATTCCCCGATCTCGGAATAGAAGGACGCGCAGAAATAGACGTGCTCGCCGTTGAACATCGCATCGAGACATTCGAGGTGGGACTGCCCCTTATAACCCGACTTCTTTTCGAGCGTCCGCTTGATGTATTCGAGCGCAGGACGGTACGGTCCGTTGGTGAAGCGGTACTCGAAGTCGGTATTCTTCGCCATGTCCCCGGGATAGTAGCGCAGCTTATGATCGCGGTCGAAATAGCGTTTGAGCTCCGACGAAAGCCTGCGGACCGCAACGCGCCCCTCTTCCGTCAGCTCCTCTTCGGTCTTTTTGGGCTCTGCTTCCGGTTCGGGGGGAAGTTCGGTCTTAAAGGTATTGAGCACTTCCTGCAAGATGATGAGGGACAGGAAGGGATATACATACCAATGGTTGACGTGCATGGTCTCGATGAGGAAGGCATATAAGCCGTCCGCAACGGGGAAGAGCAGCGAGACAAACAGCAGCAAGAACAGCAGGAAGAAAAATCCCTCGGCGAGATAGACGAATGCCTGCAAGATGTTGGTCATGCGCCGAAGCCAAGGCTTTGCGTACAGGCAGTCCGGTCCTTCGAAGAAGAACCTGCGTACAGGTCCGGGCGCGGGTTTTTCTTCGTCCTGCGCCTTCTTTTTGTCCTTTTCGGCGGTTTCCGCCTTTGAAGATTTCCCCTTCTTTCCCTTTTTGCCCTCGTCGCCGCGCAAATGCTTCCATACGGGCACGCGGCTTTCGCGGACCGTTTTCTTCTTTTCCTTTTCGGGCAGGACGCTCTCGTACTCCTCCTCATCCTCGTCGTCCTTTTTCTTGCCCTTCTTGTCTTTCTTCTTCTTCTTTTCGTCGCCGTTTTCGTCCGTTTCGGACTTTTTACGGGCTTTTTCCTTCTCCTCTTGGCGCTTTTTCTTCTCCTCGTCGGAATAGACGAACTTGTCCAAAAATACCTTGCAAAGCCGTTTCAAGAATACATAGAGATAGACCGTTACAATGTTCGCAAGGAACACGGTGATGCAAAAGGCGACAAAGCCGACGTTCGGACCGAGCTTGTCGATGACGTCGGAAATGAAGTTCCCGATGAAGGGAAAGTCCGCAATGAGCGTGCCGAGCGCGCTCAAAAGACGGTAGACCGAGATAAAGAGAATGGTCTCGATGACCGCGAGCAGGATAAACGCCGCATTCGCAAGATAGTGCGGCTTTTCGTATTTGAGTCCCGTCACCGTGCTGAACTTCCCGTTTTTGAAGGACAGCGGGATGAGGGGAAAGAAGATCAAAAACAGTGCGAAAAGGAGAATTAAAATTTTGAGAAAAACGACCATGATCAACGCTCCTTTCCTTTGAACAGTTCCTCGATCGCTTCGAGCGAGAAGATCCTGTAAATTTTATTGTAGCTTGAACGGAAGGGACGGTTGACGTCGAACTCGTCCTCCAAATGCTTGTACTTGACGACGGTCGGCGTCACGCCGAGGTTGTTCAACATCGCTCCGAGCTTGCTCTCCACCTGTTCGAGCATCTTGCGGTGCTCTTCGATTTTGCTGTTCTTCACCTGGTTTTCGTGGTGCAGCTTCCCGATGCTCCTCAGCTCATAGCGCAGGCTCTCGATGTGGATGAGCTCGCTCTCGTAGCGCTGCTTGTACATAAACAGCGCATGCTCCTCCTTGACGCGGCAATCGATGTAACAGCGATCCATCTCCCGCTTTGCCTTGCGCATTTTATGGAGCAGCGGCAAAATGCGGACCGCATACGCGAGCGCAAACAGCCCCGTGAGGAGCGCGATGTTCGAAAGATAGAGCACGAGCGTCCCCCAACCGAACCCCTTGGTCGCAAGATAGGGCACGATCATGACGACGAGCGCCAAGAGATAGACCAAAAGGTCGCCGAACAAACTGACCCCCAAACATTTTTGGGCGGCGGTATAGTCGCGGTACGCCTTATTCGCGCGCTTTTTCTCCTCGGTGAAATCCTTGTCGATGTATTCGACGGCGATCGTCTTGCCGAGCAAGCGGGCGATCTGCGCTTCCTTCTTCTTGACGACGTTCTCATAGTCGTTCTTCGACGGGCATTGGCGGGTGGTCTTGCAGCTCTCGCGGACCGATTTGAACTCGTATTCTTCGCTCGATTCCGTCTCCTCGTCCCGCTTTTCGAGATAGTCCGCCATCATCTCGTCGAGCCGCTTCATGTCCTCTTTGGACAGCCCGTCGGGAGTCTCGGAGACGATCTTGACGATCTTTGCATAGGTTTTTTTGATATTTTTGAGCCCTTTGAGCTCCGTGCGCGCCTTTACGGCGCTCTCCGACTTGTCGCGGTTTTCCTTTTTGGCGTTCTCCGTTTTTTCGTTCTTCGGTTCGCCTATCTCCGTTTCGTCGCTCTTCACTTCGCCGAGTGAACGGATGTCGAAGTACGTCGAACTGTTGGTGAGCGCGATCGTCCGCGCCGAGGAGATCTTGTTCCAGGACGTGACGAGCAATTTCTGCAACCGCATGGGGTTGAGACTGTCGACGATAAAATCGCCGCTCTCGTGGATCATGTCCTCTTTTTCGTAGAGTTTGATGAGATACAGCGAAAGGGACAGGTTGTCGAACGCCGCCTTGGTCGGTCCGCTCCCGAACGAGGCGTGATAGTGGTGGCGCACGATCTTGTAAAATTGGCTCTCGCGGAGCTTGAACGACGTATAAAATTCGTGGAATGAAAGCCCTTCCCGGTCGGTATAGGGATAGTCGCTGAGGCTGAATGTGAGCGAAAGATCGGGCGTGCAATACAGGCGGAAGCGCGAATATGTATTCTCCTCGATCTCGACATACTCCTCTTTTTTCTCTTCTTCCTCATCCGCGAACGCGCCGTCCAAAATGATCGGATCTTCGAGCTCGAACGGACTTTTGACGCGCTCTGCGTTTTCGGCTGCCGCGGAAACCGCTTCCCCCGTTTCGCCCGAAGCCGCGCTTTCCGCTTTTTCTAAGGCTTCTGCCTTTTCCGCTTCGCTCTTCAAGACGAGCCGCTTGGTCGTCCCCTTTCGGCTCTCCTCGTCGGGCGTAAAGATATATTTCATCTGCTCTTCTTCATTGGAGAGCAGGTTAAAGCCGTCGTTTTTGTCGTCTTGGATATAGAAAACGTGTTTTTCCTGCGGAAACAGCTCTTTGTTCCGGATCTTTGCAAAGAAATGGTCGATCAAATACGCTTCGATCAAGGGGAAATAGAGGCTGAGGTCCACGCCCTTTTCGTCGGGCAAAAATCCATTCAGCCCATAGGCGGAACGAACGCGGTCGAACCCGTAAAAATCGATGAGAAGGGCGACGCGGAAATTGTCCGCGCCCAGCACAAGCTGGCGCGCGCAAATCTCCTCCGCGCACTCTTCGAGCCGTTCCAGCCCATAATCCATCCATCGGATCTTATTATATCCCGCCAAACGGAACAGAAAATCGCCGTCGAGCGTCTTGTTTTCCGAAGTATTTATCACATACGTTAGGATAATGACCACTTCTTTCCGAAAACGGAAAGAGAACCGCTATCTCACTGCCGATCTGTCTGCGGAAGGCGTTGTTCAAAATCGCCGCCCGTCGTTTGCGTATTCGCATCCCGCAATGCCCCGTTTTTGAGCTCCCCCTCGATGCCGTGCAGCAGCTTCTTTGCAAGGCTCTCCTCGGGCAGCGGACGGGAGCGGATGAGCCGATCGATCGCCTGCGTGACCGCCTCTTTGAGCCCCTTCGCCTCGAACGCGCTTTCCTCCTTCTCCGAGAGCGCGAAAATGAGCCCGTACAGCTTGCAAGAAAGCTTTTTCGCCGAATCGACGTTCGCCGCAAGGTTTCCCCGCAAAAATCTTAAAAATCTTGCGTCCCAAACGGCATGTCCGAACGCCGCGAACTCCGCACGGCTGTATCCCGCATTGGGGAAAGCGTCGGCGTCGCGGTCGATCTCATGGTCGAACGCCGCCGAAAAACTCTCCGCAAGGTCGGCTCTGCCGTACAAATATCGCAAGAGCGGGATCAAGGGCGCTTCCCCCTGCGTTTCGACCTCTTCCCGCGCGCCGTTTCCGCAAAAGACAAAGCGTCCGCGCTCTTCCGGGCACTCGAAGGCGAGCTTTCCCGTCCAGAGCAGGTACAGCATGGCTTTCGACGCCCTGACCCCGAACGACTCCCGAAGCCCCCCGTCAATATAGGGCAAAAAGTCATCGGGCTTTCTCAGCTCGATATGGGGATCCCACATCACCGCGCCTTGCTCGCGCGCCAAACGGACCGCCTCTTGATAGAACTTATAGTACCCCGTCGCCGCATGCTCATTCACCTTATTGAACGCCTGCAACTTGAAATCGTAGATCTTGTTGACGGTCATGATACAGTTTTGGGGAAGGTCGTCCGTGATCTCGATCTCGGATTCCGAGCCCGCCTGCATGAACAGATATTTTCGGACTGCCATTTCGAGGGGGATCATGGTGTCGTGCATCATTTTTTGCGCAAAGTCTGCGGCGGCTTGGGGGATGCGCATGACCGTCTCCGAGCGCGGCGGGGTCTCCCCCTCTTTGAGCTCGGTCTCGTCCCTTTGTTCCACGTCGAGCGGCAATGCGGTGAACGCCGTCGCCCGTTTGAAATCATGATGTGCGGTGTGCAGAGCGAGTTCTTCTTTGAAGATGTCCCGCTCATGCAGCACGCGGAAGATATTTTCGCCGCAAGCGTCCTTGATCTGCGTACTGCGAAGCGCCTCTTCGCGTTCCGCTTCGATGAGCGCGCCGTACAGTCCTTGCACGCCCCTTTCTTCGAGCGCATAGGCGAGGAAGATCTCCCCGACCTTTGCGTCGTCCGTGTGCTCGCCCGAACGCTCCTTTTGAAAGCGGCGGTATGCCTCTTCCTTGTTCTCCTTGGAGCAGCCGACGTTCATGAGCGTACAGCTGTCGGTCGCGCAGTCGAGCAGAGCGCGTTCCTCGTCCCCTTTATGCTCCGAAAGCAGGGACGGGATCTCGTCGAACATTGCCAAAAACCGTTCGATGACCTCTCCTACCGTGCGGAGCAAGATGTTTTTGAGCGCATCCTCGATGAGGGCTTTCACGGTGAAATAGAGGGACTCGAAGTCCTCTTTTATTTGGGGAAAGTCGGCAACGATCGTGCGCGGCAGCTTTTTTACGTCCGTTTTGACGATGTTTTTGAGCAGACGGTTGGGGAAGATCGCATCAAAGGGATCGTCCTTCTCTTCGTCCGCATCTTTTTCGAGAGCGATCTCGGGCAGTTCCTTCCCGCCGTAGGGGCGCTTGATCTTGCAGAGCGGATTTTGCCTGCGCAAATCCTGCTTGACCGCAAGATACAGCTCCGAAAGCACGAGAAGCGCCGTGACGGGATGAAGCGCCCTGCCGTTGAAATACAAAATACGCCGGTAGAGCGAATTTTCCCGTTCGGGATCGAGAAGTTCGATCTTCATCGTCTTGGACTGTTCGAAGATCACCCTCGTCCCCGTCTTGAAATAGCTCAAAATGAGTTCGAGATAGTACGCCGCCTTGTTCTTGACCGCCTCGATCTTCTTGGATTTTGTCTCGCGGCTGTCGAAAAATTTGAGCGGCAAAATATCTTTATCCTTGTTTTCGCGCGCCTTATTGATGAGCTCTGCGCCCGTTTGCGCGAGCTCTCTGACCGCGACGACCATATCCTGATAAAAGTCATAGATATGACCGATCGGGACGATGGGCTCGCCGTTTTTGGTCTCGGGGGGAAGGGTCTCGTCGAATTTTTCCCGTCCGAGGGCGAAGTGCTGGTCGAAGCTCTCCTCGCCGTATTTTTTCTTATAGGCGTCGGTGAAGCGCTTTGCAAAGACGTACTGCTCGTCCTCGGGGTCGCTGAGTCCCCCCACGTCGCCCGAGCGCGCTTCCCGCCTCGCCGAAAGATAGAGCGGCATCCATTCGCCGTTGAGATCGCAAAGGACCTTTTTCGTCGCAATGTAACCGACGATCTTTTCCCCCGCGAACCGAACTTCGGCGATGGAGATGCCCGTGTAAATTTCCTTGCTCCCGCGCATCTTGTTGTCCTCCAAGATGATCCCGAGGATCTTTGCCATGATGCGTTCATGCGCCGAGACCGTCTCGGTGGCGGGGATGCGGTCGAACAAATACACGCTTGAAAAGGGCTGCGCAAAGGCATTGTCGGAGCGGGACGCGTCGAGCAAAACGCCGAGCCCCTTGCTCTTCTCCGAGCCGATGCGAAAGCGCACCTGGGCGCGTCCCTCTTCCTTTGCCCGCTTGTTGTAGTCCTTGGAGACGAGATCGGCAGCGTTGAGTTCCGCAAGCGCGGCATAGGCGTTGGAGAACGCCTTGATCCTGCCCTCGCGAAGCCCGCCCGCATAGACGTCGGGACACGCCAAAAGCGCCTTGACGGCGACGTCGCGCCCGTATTTGGTCTGGAAATACCGCCTCAGATACAGCGCGAGCGGCAAAAACAGCGCGCTTCCCGTCCCGCCTGCAAGCGAGGAGACGAGCACGATCTCGATCGGGTTATAGGGGTCGGCTTCGTCGATCAATCCGTCGAGGACTTGCTTGAACGCCGCACTCTTTTGCTCGTCGAAGAGCATGAAGTCGAGCGAGAGCAGTCCCGACATGCGCCAGCCGCCCGTCCCCTTCCCGAGTTCGATGGTTTTGAGATACCCGTCCTTGTTCCCGCAAAGGGAGGGAAAGTAGTCCTCGACCGACTCTTCCCCGAGCCTTGCGATCAAATTGCCGAGCGTGGTATGCCCCGTTAAGAGCAGCACGGGGATATGCTTGCACTTTCGTTCGGTCTCCATATCGGTATCGAGCGCAAGGCAGGAGATTCGTTTGTCATCGTTGCCGTCTGTATTTCGGTCGGCGAAAAAGGCGTCTGCTACGTTTGCGCCCGAACCGCCGAGTCCCAAAATAAGAACGTTCTTCATCGTTGTCCCTCTCCTTTTGATCGCTTACGCCTTGCTCTCTTGCGCCCGCTCCCGAAACAAAGTCCCGACCGCCGCTTTTTTAGTTCCTTTTACTTTGTCTTACGCCCTTTGGCGGGTTTTTGCTCCTTCGCTTCCGTCGGTCCTTCTTCGGGCGCGGGAGCAGAAAGATCGTCCGCTTCGTCGTCGGAGAGATCTTCCGTTTCGTCGCCCCCCGCATTCTTTTTCGTGGCTTTCTTGCCCGCTTGCATACGGAAAGGAGCGAGCGCATTCTTTGTATTCCAAAATCCCTCGTTTTTCTGTCTCTTGATCAATGTCGAGAAGGGTAACGTGGGAAATCCCGTTCCTTCGAGGTCCGGATCAGCGATAAAAGTCTTGCGGCTCTCGCACCAACCGATGATCTGCATAAGCACATCCTCAGAGCCGCTTCCCGCCTTTTTGATCGTCGCAGACCCTGCCAATGCGGAAAAGACATTGTCAAGCTGCTGTTGATAAACGCGGAGATACCATTCGGGCTGAGTCGTGGGATTGATG
>CANRCY010000026.1 GCA_947629225.1 uncultured Clostridia bacterium
CTCGGGGATCGATGAGACCATTGCCGAGACCATTCCCCTTGCCTGCGACAAGGAGTTCGGCTACCTCACCGCCTGCCCCACCAATCTCGGCACGGGGCTCCGCGCCTCGGTCATGCTCTTTCTTCCCGCCCTCTCGCGGAGAGGAAGAATGCGCGAGATCGCCCTGCGCTTGCGCAAAGAGGGGCTCACCGTGCGCGGCGGGTTCGGGGAAGGAAGCGGCGCGGAAGGGGATCTTTACCAGATCAGCAACGAGTGGACGCTCGGCATGCGGGAGACGGAGATCCTCGCCTCGGTGGAGGCGCGGGTGAACGACCTCGTCGAAGACGAGCTCGTCGAGCGCAACATGTTGGCGGAAGAGGGCGGCGACGCTCTTACCGACCGCATTCTGCGCTCTTACGGGATTCTGACCAACTGCATGCAGATCGACGCGCACGAATTTCTCGAACGGATCGCCGACGTAAAGCTCGGCGTGGCGCTCGGAATGCTCGAAGGGGAGATGAGCGGGCTCGATACGCTCCTTGTTGCCACCCGTCCCGCCAATCTGCGGGCGCTTGCCGCGCTCCCCCTTTCCGAGGAAGAGCAGGACGTTTACCGCGCCCGTTATGCGGGCATGGCGCTCAGGCGCATGTGCATGCTCGACGAAGAGGGGCGCGAAAGTTTATTCCGGAGGGAGTAATACAGTATGGATACATCTCATTTTTCCGATCATCTCCGCGAAGCGATCGAGATCGCGGAGGAGCTGGAAAAGACCTGCCAGACGGGTTATATCGGCAGTGAACATCTCCTGCTCGGGCTCATCGCGGTGGAAGACAGCGCGGCGGGCAAAATTTTGAGGGAGACCCATGTCGATAAAAACCGCTATGTCGCCATTTTCAAGCGCAGTATCGACCGTTCGGCGCGCATTCACGGATACACGCCGCGGACCAAGCAGCTGCTCGAACTTGCGTCCGAGCTCGCCGCTTCGGAAGAGAAAATGAAAGTGCTCACGGGCACGGAGCACCTTCTCCTCGCCATTCTCATGATCGGGGATTGTCTGGCAGTGCGCATTCTCAGGATGATGGGGGTGGACTTTGCCGAATTGCGCCGCAGAGCGGAAGAGCTCGTCTTCCCCGCGACCGAGGAGAGCGAACGTCCCGCTCGTTCCCGTTCCGTGTTGCGCTTTTACGACGCGGAACCCGCGCCCGCCGCGCGGAGCGGCGAACGGCAAGTGACGCTCTCCGAGGAGACGTTGCGCTACGGCGACGACCTCACGAAGAAAGCGCGCGCGGGCAAACTCGACCCCGTGATCGGCCGGAGCAACGAGATCGAGAAGGTCATTCAAATCCTCTCCCGCAGGACAAAGAACAATCCCGTGCTCATCGGAGAACCGGGCGTCGGCAAGAGCGCCGTTGTCGAAGGACTCGCACAGGCGATCGTTTCGGGCGCAGTGCCCGAGCCGCTCCGCGGAAAGATCGTCTTTTCCCTCAGCATCACCAGCATGGTCGCGGGGACGAAGTACCGCGGCGAATTCGAAGAACGGATCAAAAAAGTCATGGACGAGATCGCCGCCGCGCGCGACGTCATTCTCTTCATCGACGAAATCCATACCATCGTCGGCGCGGGCGCTTCCGCGGACAGCCCGCTCGACGCTTCGAACATCTTAAAACCCATGCTCGCCCGCGGAGAGTTGCAGACGGTCGGCGCAACGACGATAGAGGAATACCGCAAATTCATCGAAAAAGACCCTGCGCTCGAACGCCGCTTCACCCCCGTGAACGTCGAAGAGCCGAGCGTGGAAGACACCATCACCATTTTGCACGGGCTCAAAGATAAATACGAGGCGCACCACGGCATCGCAATTACCGACGAGGCGATCGAGGCGGCGGCTCGGCTCTCCGACCGCTACATCACCGACCGTTATCTGCCCGACAAAGCCATCGACCTCATCGACGAAGCCGCTTCCCACCGCAGACTGATCGCCTTTACGGGTCCGAGCGAACTGCGCGGGCTCGAAGAGCAGTTATCCCGCGCGACGGCGGAGCGGGACAAAGCCGCCGAACGCAAAGACTATCCGCGCGCGGCGGAATTTTCCAAACAGATCGACGAACTCACCGCGCGGATCGACGAGGGCAAGGAGAAGTGGAATGCCGAACGGAGCGCTTCCCACCTTTCCATCGGAGCGGAGGAGATCGCCGCCGTCGTTTCGGGTTGGACGGGCGTTCCCGTCGTAAAGCTCACCGAAGCGGAGAGCGATCGGCTCTTGCACCTCGAAGAAGAACTGCACAAGCGGATTGTGGGGCAGGACGAGGCGGTCTCCGCCGTCGCACGGTCGATCCGCCGCGCAAGGGCGGGCTTAAAGGACCCCAACCGTCCCATCGGCTCGTTCATCTTCGTCGGTCCCACGGGCGTGGGAAAGACCGACCTATCAAAGGCGCTCGCCGAGAGTATGTTCGGCGACGAGCGGCTGATGATCCGTCTCGACATGTCCGAATATATGGAAAAGCACTCCACGAGCAAGCTCATCGGCGCGCCGCCCGGATACGTCGGCTTCGAGGACAGTTCGGGAACGCTCACCGAGCGTATCCGCAAAAAGCCCTACTCCGTCGTCTTGTTCGACGAGATCGAAAAGGCGCACCCAGACGTCTTCAACGTCCTTCTGCAAATTCTCGACGACGGGCGTTTGACGGACAGCAAGGGCAGGGTCGTTTCGTTCAAGAATACCGTGCTCATCATGACGAGCAACGTCGGCGCGCATCAGGTGAAAGAGGTGGGTGTTTTGGGCTTCCGTACCGCCGAGGAAGAGAGCGAATACGAGGACATGCAGGAGAACATCCGTGACGCGCTCAAACAGAAGTTCCGCCCCGAATTTTTGAACCGTCTCGACGAGATCATCATCTTCCACAAGCTCTCCAAAGAGGACGCCGCCCGCATCTGCGACAAGATCATCCAAGGGCTCCAAAAGCAGCTGAAAGAGCGGGAAGTCAACATCAAGGTGAGCAACCGCGCCCGCAACAAGTTGGTGGACGAAGGGTACAGCGAAGAATTCGGCGCGCGCCCCTTAAAACGTACCGTGCGGAAGCTCATCGAGGACCGCCTTTCCGAGGAGATCTTGCAGGGAAACATTCCCGTAGGCGGCACGATCATCATCGACGAAGAGAACGGCGAGCTCACGTTTACCGAAGAATAACGCAACACGTATTGCAAAAACGCAAGAAAAAAGCGGCGCCCCGAGCACATTGCTCGGGGCGCCGCCCCCGTTTTTCGCAGTTCTCGATCTTAACCGTTCAAATTCCAATCGATGGGGGGAATCCCGTGCGATTCAAGATATTCATTCGTTTTGGAATAGTGTCTGCACCCGAAGAACCCGTTGAACGCCGAGAGGGGAGAGGGGTGCGCGCACTCTAAAATGAGATGTTTGCTCCTGTCGATGAGGGGAACTTTTTTCCGCGCGTTCCCGCCCCATAAAAGAAAGACGAGGTGCTCCTTTTGTTTGCTCAAAAGCTCGATCACGCTGTCTGTAAACCAGCTCCACCCGCAGTTTGCGTGGCTGTTTGCCTGATGTTCCCGCACCGAGAGGGAAGTGTTGAGCAGAAGCACGCCCTCTTTCGCCCACTTGGTCAAATCGCCCGAGCGCGGCGGGTCGAACCCCAAATCGTCTTTAAGCTCTTTGAGCATATTTTCGAGCGAAGGCGGTTTTTTCACCCCCTCTTTCACCGAAAAACACAGCCCGTGCGCCTGATTGGGCTCATGGTAGGGGTCCTGCCCGAGGAGCACGACCTTCACGTTCGCATACGGCGTAAAGCGGAAGCAGTTATAGAGGTCGTACATGTCGGGATAGACGATGTAGTGGGAGTATTCGTACTTCAAAAATTCCCGTATTTTCAAATAGCGGTCGTCCGCAAAGAGGGGAGCGAGCACTTCATTCCAGTCACCTAAGTCTATCATATGCGCTCCAAAATTTCGAGGTATTTTCTAAGCTCTTCCTTCGCGCCTGAAAGGTCGTGCGCAAGGTAATTCCCGCACTCCTCCCGCTTTGCGCCCGGCACTTCTTCGAGGGCGATCGCTATGGGAATGCACTCTTTGAGGAGGGCGAGAACTTCTTCATAGCTTAAATTCACGGTGAGAAGATAGAAGCCCGTGCGGCAGCCCATGGGTCCGAAGTAGACGATGTTCTCTTTCTCGCGGCTGTTGCGGAGGACCGTCGCCAGCATATGCTCGATGGAGTGGAGCGCGTCGGGGGAGAGATAGCCCCCCGCATTCGGCTTTTTGAAGCGGAGGTCGAAGGTCGTCACCCCGTTTGCGGGCGGGAACATATGCAACCCCGGTTGCAACACGTCATGGTTTTTCCGAAAAGATGCGATTTTTTCCATATGCTTAGTCCTTTGAATTGAGGTTAGGTGCGTTATAATTGCGCCACCCTGCCTTGCGCACAATTCCAAATACGTCATTCCGAGCGCACATTCCTTATTTTTGTCATTTCGAGCGGAACGAAGCGGAGTCGAGAAATCTCGTCTTATGATAATGCGGTAGAGATTTCTCCACGCGCCGCTAACGCGGCTTGGTCGAAATGACATTTGGGAACAGTGTTGCGTCTTCCCCTTGCGCGTCATTTCGCTTCCAAAGCGTCACCCCGTTCCGCCATTCCAAAATACGTCACTCCGTCCCGCCATTCCAAATACGTCACCCTGAGCTTGTCGAAGGGTGTCCGCATTATTATAAACAAGGACATGTTTCGACTTAGCTCAACATGACGTAATTTGGAACCCTTGGCTGCCCCTTGCTGTCCCCTTGGCTGCCCCTTGAGGGGGAGCTGTCACGAAGTGACTGAGGGGGTGTTCTGTTACGATTGACAACACCCCTTCCGTCACGCGCGGAGCGCGTGCCACCCACCCCTCAACGGGTGGGCAAGCCGAAACGTCCTTGCTCTACTCCAAACTTTCCAAAATTTCTTTGAGGTGGGCTTTCAGGTTGAGCAGGGCGAGGGCGCAGTTTTTGCGGAATTGCTCGGTCGTCGAGCCCAAACCGTACACGTCGGAGACGGACTTCACCTCGGCGCAGGGCACGCCCGCATACTTGCATACTTCTGCGATCGCGCCCCCTTCCATTTCGCGGATGTCGCAGCCGAGCGAACGAAGAAGGGCATGGTCCGAAGGCGAATCGTTGAACCTGTCTCCCGTGCCCAAAGCGCGGCGGGGCAAGTCAAGCCCCTTGGGACAGAAGAGGGGCAGAAAGTTCTCGATCTCGCCGTCGAGGGTGCCCACGGGGAGCCCGTTGAGCTGGGTGCAGTCGAAATCGTATTGCACCACCCTGTCGATGAGGTACACTTCGCCGACTTCGGTCGTCTCGGGGTTCAAGCCTCCCGCCGCGCCGAAGTTGAAAACGACGTCCGCGCCCGCAGAAATGGCGGCGCACGCGCCCGCCGCGGCGTTCACTTTCCCCACGCCGCAGGTGACGAGAACGACTTCTTTCCCGAACGCCTTGCCGATGTGCACGGGTTTTCCGTACATGGTACGGATATTTTCTACTTCCATGAAATCAAGCAGGAGTTCCGCCTCTCTGTCCATGGCGATGACGCAACCGATCATAATTCACCTCTTTTTTCTATTGTAACAAATTTTGGGGAGAAAAGCAAGCGGAGGAATACTTCTTTTCGGCAATGGCAATAACCGCCCAAAAGGAGGATCGAATGAATCCGTTTGAAGTAAAGCCGCAAAAAGCGGACAAGATTTTTACAGGCTGGAACAAAGTGCTCGTCAAGCCCTACGACAAGAACACCGTGGACCCCTACACCCGTCTGAGAGTCATTCTCATGAACGGCACCGAATTTGAGAGCGTACGCTGCGGGCATGCCTTTCACCGCATGTGTCCGAACAATGATGTGAGGCGGCGTCTTGCATATATGCGCCGCGGCGAACAGATCCAGCAAAAGCGTATTGCGAGTTTGAAGCCCGCGAACGAGACCATTCTGGAACACACCATCGGCTATGAACAGCTCGCGGTCGATCTCACCGCCGCGCTCGCCATCACCGAAAAGAACAGCTACGTCAAAAAACAGCTCGACTTCGCCCTTTTGGAGGATTTCGACCACCTCTACCGCTATTCCGACCTCATGGAGCTCGAAAAGGGCGGCGACCCCGCGCGGCTCGTCGGCGACTACACCGAGATCATGCCCGGGCGTCCCACCGTTGCGGAGTACCGTCACCCCTACGACGACGTGGACTTCTATATCAACTGCTACCTCAACGACCTCAAAACCAAGCTCAACATCAACATCATCACGGCGGCAGAACAGCAGACGATGAACTTCTATATGAACGTCGGCGATCTGTACGCGACCAACCTCGGCAGAAAGCTATATAACGAGATCGCGATGATCGAGGAACAGCACGTCACGGGCTACGGCGCGCTCAAAGATCCCTGCATGACCCCGTTCGAAAATCTCCTCATGAACGAGTACACCGAGTGCTATCTCTATTATTCCTGTTACGAGGACGAGAAGGACGAGCGCATCAAGACCATTTGGGAGATGCACTTCGAAGAAGAGGTCGCCCATCTCCACGAGGCGGCGGACCTTCTCAAAACGTACGAGGGCAAGGTCTGGCAACAGGTATTGCCCGAGGGCGGAGACTTCCCCGAACTCTTGAAATTCCGCCCGCAGAAGGAATATGTGCGTGAAATTTTGAAGAGCGTGCGCCTGACGGGCGTGGAAGAGGGCTGGGAAGAGCTCGACAAAGTGCCCGATTCTGCTTCTTCTCCTACAACGCCCGTATCCACGGCGGAAAGCCCGAGAGCCACGGCACCCACCTGTGCGTCGAAAAGCTCATCGGCGAACGGGGGCAGGACTATCGCATCCAGAACAAAGAGCACCCGATAAAGGCGCTTGCGGACAGAAAGAAAGATAACCTCGACGTCGCGCGCGTCAAGGGAAAATAAACCCAAACAGACGCCGCGCGCTTCCCCAAAGGAAGCGCGCGGCGTTCCCATACCGACCATTTTTTTCATCCGTGAAAGTTGAGTGAAACGGTTGAAATTTTTTTCGGATGATGATATACTGTTCTTTGAAACCAAACCTTTTCGGAGGAACGAATGAAAAAACTGATTTCTTTTGCGCTTGCCCTTGTCTTGGGAACGGGACTGCTCGTCGGCGCGGGGTGTTCTCATAAACACGAATTCGGGAGTTGGTACGTCGTCGTGCCCGCTTCCTGTGTCCGCACGGGGCTCGAACGGAGGGACTGCGCCGTCTGCGAAGAATCGCAGGAGAGACCCATTCCCATGACCGAGCACACCATCTCTTCCGTCTATTCCGCAGACGGGACAAAACATTGGAAAGAGTGCTCCGTTTGCAGACAGCACTTCGAGGAAGGAGACCATAATTTTACGGGCGACCTCTGTTCCGTCTGCAAATACGATAAGAGCGGCACCAACGTGCTCGAATACAAGCTGAACGAGGACGGGGAATCCTACGCCCTGACGGGAGTGCTCGGCACCGCGCCCGAATCGGTCGTCGTGCCCGCCTTCTACATCGGTCTCCCCGTTACGAAGATCGCAAAGAACGCCTTCCTCGGGCAGCGCGCGATGAAGAACATCACCCTTCCCGCGGGGATTACCGAAATCGAGTCGGAGGCGTTCAAGGGGTGTATCGCTCTGACGCGGATCGAACTTCCCGCCTCCGTCCAACTCGTCGGAAGCGGCGCCTTTTCCGATTGCACGGCGCTCTCCGCGATCGACGTCGCGGCAGGAAACGAATTTTTCTCTTCCGAATGCGGAATTTTGTACGATCTGCTCAAAACCAAGTTCATCCACATTCCCGCGGCGGTTTCGGGAGAAGTCATCCTTCCCGCGACCATCACCGAGATCTCGGGCGGGGAATTTGCGGGTCGCCACAGCCTCGAAAAGATCACGATCGGGGAGAATATCACGAGCGTCGGCGGGCTTGCGTTCCAGAATTGCACTTCGCTCACCGAATTTACGGTGCTCGGGCAGAATACCGTCTTCGGGCTCGGCGCGCTCGACGGATGCACTTCTCTTTCCAAGCTCGTGCTTGCGAACACATGGCAGAGCGGGCTCACCGAACCCTATTCCAACCCCGATAACACCATGAACGGCTCGGGCTATCTCGGCTATCTCTTCGGCGCGGAATTCTGCCTCGGAACGGGCTCGAAGCTGCCCGCGTCGCTCAAAACGGTCGAATTCACGGGCGGGACCAAACTTTACGGCTATGCCTTTGCGAATTGCGACCACATCGAAACGATCGTCCTTCCCGACACGCTACGCGAAATTTCCGACAACGTCTTCTTCAACTGCTCCGCGCTCAAAGCGCTCTCCATCGGCGCCGAGAACACCGTATTTACCGTGCGGAACAACATTCTGTACAACCGCGAGAGGAAGGAGATCGTACATGTTCCCGCCGCGCTCGAAGGGGATGTCGAAATTCTCGACGGCGTGAGGCAGATCGCCGCAAACGCCTTCGAAAAACGCGCGATCACGGGGATTACCCTTCCCGCGTCGGTCGAACGGATCGGCAACAGCGCTTTCTCGGAATGCGCAAACCTTGCCCGCGTGACCATTCCCGACGAGAGCAAGCTCATCTCCTTCGGCGATCTTTCCTTCTTTATGTGCCAAAGCCTTACGAGCATCGTCATTCCCGCAAGGACGGCGACGATCGGCAAATCCGCCTTCTGGGGGAGCGGGCTCACCGAAGCCTTCTTCCGCGAGACGCAGGGCTGGAGGCGCGCAGGTTCGATCGATATGCAAAGTTCTACCGAGGTATCCCCCGGCATGCTTGCCGTGCCGAGCGCCGCGGCGGACGAGCTGACGGGCGCCAACTCGCAGTATTATTGGTCGAGGACGACCACCTGATCTCGGACGGAAACTTTCTCCCCGCCGCACGGCGGGGATTTTCTTTTGCCTTCGGAGGGAGCGCAAAAAACGTAATTGCCGTAAAATTTTTCGGATAAACGGCGCAAACACGATTGCAAAGCGCGGAGCAAAATGCTATAATGCTCTAAGGAGAAATCCTTGGAGAGTTATACATGAGAATCAAGTGGTACGGAACGGCGTCCCTTCTCATCGAGGCGGGCGATACCCGTCTCCTTGTCGACCCGTACTTAAAACAATATAATCAAAAATTGCCGCGGCTTCCCATAGAGGAATGCGCAAGTGCGGACGCGGCGTTCATCACCCATCCTCACCTCGATCATTTCTGCGACGTCGGGGTCTTTCTCGAACGGGGGCTTCGGAAGGTCTTCGTTCCGCAAGGGGGCATATCCATCGCGCAGGCGAACGGCATTCCCGACGGGCGGATGATCCCGATTTCCGCCAACGAGAAGATCACGGTGGGGGAGATCACGGTGCAGACCTTCCGTAGCCGCCACTGCAAATTCGACGCGCCCACGGTGCTTTCCGTCGCCCTCAATCCCGCGACCTATTTTTGCCATTTTCGCGATGGAGTGGCGCTCCTCAAAGGGACCCGCCGCTTCAAGATCTCCGCAGACGACGTCCTCGCGTTCGAATTTTCCTCGGGCGGGAAGAAGATCATGGTGCTCGGCTCCGCGGGAATGGAGGAGAATACCGAATACCCCGAGCATGCCGACTTGCTCGTATTTCCCTTCCAGGGACGCTCCCGCATGCACAGATATATGATCCCGTTTTTGAAGGAGTTCGCCCCCAAAGCCGTGATGATCGACCATTTCGACGACGCATTCCCGCCGCTCACGCACAAAGTTTCCACCAAAAAGTTCGCCGCCACGGTAAATAAGTATCTTCCTGCGGCGCGGACGATCGTCCCCGTCGAGGGGGAGTGGTACGAAGTATGACGCGCGCGGAACGGGCAAGGGAAAATTTTTTGCAGGGCGATACTTGCGCGCAGGCGGTCCTGCTCGCCTTTGCGGACGCGCTTTCCGCCGACGAAGGAACGCTGAGGGCGCTCTCCCGTCCCTTCGGGGGAGGAATGGGCAGGCTGCGGCTCATCTGCGGCGGCGTCTCGGGCGGAGTCATGGCGCTCGGGCTGTTCTTCCCCGACCTTCCCAAGAGCGCGCTCTACGCCCTCGTGCAGGAGTATGCGCGGCGGTATGCCGCACGCTTCGGAAGTTATCTCTGCGGGGAATTGCTCGCGGGCGCGGGCGTTTCTGCGGGGACCTCACCCGAGGCTGAGGCGCGCACCCCAGAATACTATCAAAAACGTCCCTGCCCCGAACTTGTTTACGGCGCTGCTGAGATCCTCGAAGAGCTCCTGAAAGAGAACGGAAAGCTCTGACCCGATTACGCTTTTTCCGACCGCCTTTTTTGGGCGGTTTTTTTGTGCGAAATAAAAACCGCGTCTTTTGCACATATTTGATTTATGAAAAAAATTTTCTGCGTTTTAGCGCTTTCCTCCCTGTTGCTTTTCGGCGGGTGCGACGCGGCTGAGATGAGCTCTCTGCGCGAAATTTCCCGTCCGTATGCGTGCGAATACAAGTGCACGAAGCTGCTTTTCGGCGGCGAAGACGTGCTCGGAAAGCTCTCTTTTCTCAAACTTGCGCTCGACGGCAGTGGAAAATTTTCCCTCGATTATGCCGATACGTTCGGCAAAAAAGGGGGATATTCGGGCGAATACGAGATGAAGGGGGAGCGCGTCGTGTTCACCGCGAAGGCGGGCGGAAAAATGCGCAACTTCGAATTTTCTTACGAAGACGGGGCGATCGTCATGCGGCTTCCCCTCGGCGGAAGGCTGATCTATGCCGAGTTCCGCGCCCTCTGATTTTTTGATGAAAATTTTTTTGATTATCTTGACAAATCCTCTTTTATCCTGTAACATAGAGACAGAAAAGGAGGCGACAGATGAAGAAATTTTTGCTTGCGGTATCTGCCGCGACGCTTATCTTTGCAATGCTTTTTTCGGCTTGCGCGCCCGCCGCGGACCCCGTCGACCCCGACCAAAACGATCCCCCCGCAGACCCGCCCGTTCTCACAGGCGGATATGAGGGCACGGACGGCGGTGTTTCGTTTACGTTGCCCGCCCTCGGGGAGAGCGTCGCGCTCCATACCGAACTGCAAAGCGCGTATCTCGGCGAAGAGAACGCCGTCGTGATTGGCAAATATGCCGACGGCGTAAACGCGGGCGACGGGCTCGATCACCGTGAACTCAGCCACCCGCTCCCCGTGACGTTCACTTGGGAAGCTGCGGGAATTTCCGAGGGCGCGGAGTACCTTTTGCGCGTGGGCGAAGGGGAAGAAATGCAAAACGTATGGAGTTTTAGCACGACTGAGACCTCTCTCGCCGTCTATAATCTCAAACTCGCGACGACCTATTATTGGAGCGTAGAGGCGGAAGATACCGAGAGCGGAAAGGCGTTTTTCACGACCGAGGGCAGAGGTCCGCGCAATCTGTATGTAGACGGCGTTGCCAACGTGCGCGATTTGGGCGGTTGGCTCACGGAGAGCGGCGGACGGTTTAAGCAGGGGCTCATTTACCGTTGCGGAAGGCTCAACGAAAACTACACGGGAAAGACGACGATCACGGAGGCAGGGAAACGCACCATGCTCGAAGAGCTGAAAATCCGCACCGAGATCGATCTCCGCGGCGGCAAAAACGACCCTTCCGAACACGGCAACATCACGCAAAGCCCGCTCGGGGAGGGGGTCGCCTATCATCATCTCGGCATGAATTGGGAAGGGGACATGCTCACCCTTAACCGTGCCAAACTTCGCGAGATATTCACTCTGCTTTCGGACGAAACCAACTATCCGCTCATCTTCCATTGCAGTATCGGGACGGATCGGACGGGGCTCGTTGCATATCTTTTGGGGGCGATCGTGGGCGTCAGGCAAGAGGACCTCTTCCGCGACTATCTGTTCTCCAATTTCGCTTACATAGAGGGCTCGCGCGGGATAACAGACATCAAAAACAGTTATGCGGCGGATATCGACGCGGCTGCGGGCGATACGCTTGCCGAAAAGGCGAAGAACTATTTGACCGAAAAAGTGCGCATTCCCGCCGAGCAGATCGAAGAGATCGTGCGCATTCTGGCAGGATAATTTTTTCGGAGAGAGGGAAAATCAACAAAAAAGTTATGAAAAAAATTTTTGTCCGTTTTCGTGGGAAAGCGGACTTTTTTGTGTTTTTTTGAAAGAAAAACGTCATACGGTTGCCGAAATTGAGAAAAAAAGGGGAAAATGTCGAAAAAGCGCAAAAATGAAAAAATTGTGAAAGAAAAAATATCTGTTTCAAACGCTTGACAAACGGTTGAAAGCGGAGTATACTCTAACAGAAAATTGAAAATGGGTGTAGTATAAGAACGCGCGCGTCCGCGTGTGTCTCTTCGCGCCCACGCGTTCGCGCCAAGCGTCATTCCCAAATTACGTCATGTTGAGCGAAGTCGCCCACGCGTTCGCGCCAAGCGTCATTCTCAAATCACGTCATGTTGAGCGAAGTCGAAACATGACCGCATTATAAAGCGGACGCCCTTCGACAGGCTCAGGGTGACGTAATTAGAATCATGGTGACGTAATTAGAATCATGGTGACGTGATTAGAATCAGCATGACGCGCCAAGCGTCATTCCGAGGCGCAAAGGAAAGAACGAAGTTCGAACGGCGGCTCTCCGAGGGAATCTTGCTACGTCAAGGAACGTTCTACCGAACTTGAACGCAACAAGATGCCTTCGCGGATTGGCAAAGCGGACTTCGTACCCTCTGTTTCGGCTCAGCATGACGTGCGCGGGGCAGCAAGACGCGCCAAGCGTCATTCCGAGGCGCAAAGGAAAGAACGAAGTTCGAACGGCGGCTCTCCGAGGGAATCTTGCTAC
>CANRCY010000027.1 GCA_947629225.1 uncultured Clostridia bacterium
GGCAAACGCCGTCATGAGCTGCCGCTTATACTCGTGCAACCGCTTTACCTGCGCGATATAGATGGCGTCTTCAAGCAATGTCACGCCCTCTTTCTTTTGGATATAAGAAGCAAGCTGACGTTTCTTCTCCGCTTTGATCGCTTCAAACGCTTTCAGCGTCTCCGCGTCTTTGCAGTTGATGTTCTCAATGAGGGATAGATCTTCCCGCCAAGCTCTGCCCAGGCGTTCGTCATAGAACTTTGCAAGCTCTTCGTTGCACAGCATGAGCCATCTCCTCTGCGTCACGCCGTTCGTCACATTGAGGAACTTCGCGGGGGAATGCTTATATGCCGCCGCAAAGAGTTTTTCTTTGAGGATCTTGGTGTGTATCTCCGCAACGCCGTTGACGTGTTCCGAGAGATAGACGGCGACGTTCGCCATGCAGAACTTCCCGCCCCGCACGATCGCCGTCTCCGCGCTCTCCTCCTTTGAATAGCCGCACGTCTTCCATTCCCGTTTGGCAAAAAGGTGCAGCCGCGTCAATATCTGCGCGATCTCGGGCAAGATCTTCTCCACGAGCTTCCCGTCCCAGCATTCCAAAGCTTCGGGCAAGATCGTATGGTTGGTATAGTTGAACGTCCTCTTTGCCGTCTCCACGGCGCGCGGGAAGCTCAGACCGTACTCCTTCGTCATCAGCCGCAGAAACTCCGCCACCGCAAACACCGCGTGCGTATCGTTCAGCTGGAATACATGGGTCTCGGGAAACCGCTCCATCCCCTTCCCGTTCTTCTTCGCATAACTCTTTACCAGCTGTCCCACCGCTGCCGCAGAGAAGAAATACTCCTGCCGTATCCTCAGCAGTTTCCCCTCCTCCGTATCGTCCGCAGGGTACAGATATTCGCAGATTTTCTCCGCCTCGGGAGATCCTTCCGCTTGGAACAGCCGCAGGGTATTCACGGACTTCCCGTAGATGGGCATATCGTAGGGCACGGCGGTCACGGTCATGTCCGCGAAATTTACTTCTATCTTCTCACTCTCTTTGCGCACAGACCACGGGTCGCCCCAGACACGGAGCCAATCATCCGCCTCTTCCGTCTGTTCCCCGCCCACAAACTTCTGCCGGAACAAACCGTACTTATATCGGATGCCGAACCCTTGCAGGGGATAGCCCAAATTTGCCGCGCTATCCAAATAGCAGGCGGCGAGCCGTCCCAAACCGCCGTTGCCGAGCGCCGCGTCTTCCACTTCCTCGAAGACGTTGAGATCGAACCCCTTCTTTGCGAAGATCGCTCTCGCCTCTTCCAATACCCCGAGGGCGAGAAGGTTGTTATAAAACATCCTCCCCATGAGGTATTCCACCGAAAAATAGTACGCGGAGCGGGCGGGCGTTTTCCGCTTCTCCCGCAACATCTCGTCCATACACGCAGACGAGATCTCCGTATACAGTTCCTGTGCGCTCTTCCCGCGCACGTCGATTTCTTCCAGCGCTTCCAATAGCCGTCCGCGGTTCATTTCTTCTCCTTCACCGTCCTGTATTCATACAGGACCGTCCCGTCCTGCGCCTCCGTCTTCCCGAAGTACGCCTTTACACGCTCTTCCCCGTTCTCCCGCACCAGAACAAGGCTCCCGCCCTCTTCTGCCGCATAGAACTCGCCGCGCGGGAGCGTCTCCCGCATCCCCGCAAGCTCCCGTAAATACAGGGCGTAGCGGGGCGTTGCCGTCCAGTCATAGGTCCGCCTGCAATCGGGGTCGCCGTCTCCCGTGAGCGGCAGTTCCGTCCCGTAAAACACGCAAGGGATCCCTTCCGTAAAGTACAGCGCCCTCAGCGCCGCACACAAAGCGCTCTCGTTCCCGCCGCTCCCGTGCAGAAACCGCGGCGTGTCGTGATCGTCCAAAAAATTTAACATCATCCCGTTCGTCTGCCGCCTGTGGCGCATCACCGCACGGTTGATCTTGTCTGCCGCTTCCTTCGCCCCGAGCGTACCGCTCCCGAAATAGTCCGCATATACCTTTTGCAGTTTATAGTTCATCACCCCGTCAAACTCGTCCCCGCCGAGGTACATCCCGTTTTCATGCCAGACTTCCCCGATGAGGAGCGCTTCGGGATAACTCCCCTTTACCGCTCGCCTCAGCTCCCGCCAGAATACGTGCGACACTTCGTCCGCTACGTCCAATCTCAGCCCGTCTACTCCCCACGAAAGATAGGTGAGCGCTACCCCTATCAGATATTCCCGCACTTCGGGGTTGCTCGTGTCCCACTTCGGCATGTACGTGCAGTCCGCAAAAATCTCATAGTTGCACGTCCCGTCTTTGTACTTCTCGGGAACGTCCCCGTGCACGATGAACCAACCGTAATAGGCGGACGAACGCCCCTTTTCCTTTACGTCGCGGAAATAGGCGTGGCTCTCGTCACAGTGGTTGAATACCGTGTCCAAGATCACATGCATCCCGAGCCCGTGCGCAGAGGAAATCAGCTCCCTCAGCCCCCCGTCCCCGCCGAACATCGGGTCTACCGACGTATAGTCCGTAACATTGTACTTGTGGTTGCTCGGCGATTGGAACACAGGCGTTAAATACAGTGCGTTAAAACCCATTCCCCGTATCGTTCCGAGTTCTTCCGTTATACCTTTGAGATCGCCCCCCGCAAACGTCTTCGCCTTCGGGAGCTCTTCCCAACCTTGCGTAATATAGCTTCCGTCCTTCTCCCTGTCCCCGCGCTTGAAACGGTCTATGAAAATTTGGTACACGACCGCTTCCTCCGCCCACGGGACGGAACGTACCACGTCCGCCCCGTTCAGGAAAGGATATTGGAAGAACGTGTAATATCCGTGTTTGAAATCGTACTCCTCCGTTACCCCTTCTTCCGAATAGTAATATTCCCTGTCATCCGGCAGGGTAAGCAGAAAAATATAGGCATACCGTACGTCTCCGCTCCTCAGATCGCAGACGTAATAGTCATACTGCCCGTCCCGGCACAGCTTCTCCATCCGCGCATACTTCCGCCGCGCCGTAAACTCGTATTTATTGTTCCACAACACCGAAACTTCCTTGAACTTCTCCCCCCGCGCCGTCTTCAATACCAGCCGCAGGGTGTTTCCGTCCAAAGGATAGGCATATTCGCTGTCCGGGTCATGTTGTATCGCGTATTTATTCATAGTCTTCTTCGATGATCGTCTTTTGGTCTCATGCCCCTCTTGTTTCTTTTCGAAGGACGCCCCGTAAGGGCGGACAAGCAAAGAAAGGAACGAAAACTTTAAGTAAACTGTTTTACCTCGGCAATATCCGAACGTGCGGACTTTGAGAATCTCCTTTCAAATCCGCACGACGTGGCTTGCTACCGTCTCTCTCTTAACGGCTTTGTTGTAACAATCAAGTATGGCGTCTATCCGCTTCTCCGTGATCGCAGGTACCAGCAGTTTCTCCCTGTCCGCAAGCTCCGGAAGGCTCATCAGGCTCTCGTTTACCGTAACGATGTTCCCCTTCGGCACCTTCCCAAGCCCGTGGTCCGATAAAAACGTCACTTCCCCGCATACCTCGCGGATCTCTTTCTTACAGCTCTCGCTGTACATATCCACGAGAACGACGCGGAAGTCGCCGCCAAAGCGCTCCTGCCCCGCCTTCATCACCGCTTCAAAGTCTTGGAACACTTGGAAAAACAGTTCGTCATGAATGCGGGAGTCCACTGCGATGAGGGGCACGAAGTTCTCTGCCGCGATCTTGCGGAAGGTCTCCTCTTCCGTACCCGCGCAGATGATCGCGTCTGCCGAATCCACATAGATCGCTCCCAAATGCGTGCGGATCGTTAGATTCAGCTTGTGCCGCTCCAGCGCCTTCCCGAGCATGCGCACCAGACAGAAACTCTCCGCCTGCTGTAACACCGTCTTGTGCTTGTCCGCAAGCAAGATGATGTTGTCGCTCTTGCCCCGCGCAAAACACCGCGCTACCCGCGACGGACGGTAGTCCAAAATGTTGATCGCATGCAGCACCTTTTGCCGCGTCGCCGCACTGCACTTGTCCGTGATCCCGTTCAGGATAAACGAGACCGTCGTCACAGATACCCCTGCGCGCTCTGCCACCTCTTTGATCGTTACTTTGTTGTTCTCTTTGTTCTCTTCCATAAATCGACCTCTCCTACATACCGCCCCCTCAGACGAGAGAGCGGTAGTAAGGGGGGAAATTATTCACTTGACCTGCCTTAGACAGATCTTTGTGACGCGTTAAATGCTGCTCTTCAAATTCTCGATAAACCCGTTTAACGACGCTTGCAGGCTTGCGTCATCCCCGTTAAGCGAGCCGTTATAGATCGACGAGCCTACTGCCTTTGCCGCTTCCCAATACCTCGAGATCTCGGGGATGACGGGCACGGGGACCGACCAATCGAGCTGCTCCCGTATCACCTTGAAGAACGGGTCGTCCTTCACTGCCGCGTTCTGCTGCGCGTTCTTGTTGGAAGGGTAATATCCTCTTTCTTCCGCATAGCGGAGCTGGTGCGCCTCGTTCGTGATGAACGCCGCAAGCCTGCTCGCCACGCCCTTGTTCTCCGACATGTTGTTCACAACATATTGCTTGCTGTTCGAAAACGCGATGAGCGGCTTCTCTTCCCCGTCTATCGTGATAGACGGCAACGTTCTGTACTTGATGTTGGTTGCCTTCTTGAAGGTATCCTGCATTTCCCAGCCGCCCGAGATACATGCGCCCAACCTGTTGTTGAGCACTGCCGTTGCCAAGTTCTTCGCGTCGTCCGACTTGAACTTCCCGCCGCTCTGGCGGAAGTTCGTTGCCGCATACCGCATGAACTTCATCCCGTTCTCGTTGTTCCAGTCACAGGCGTTCACGTCCGTGCCGTCCTCGCCAAACAGCGTACAGCCCACCGCGAAAAAGCCCATGTTGAAGTAGAAACCGTCCCCGATGTTGAAACCGAACGCCGCCGCTTTCTCCGTACTCCCGGGAATGTTCGGCATCGTCGTTACCCCGAGCATTTCGTCCACGCTCGATAAAAAGGCGTCCATCCCCGGCATTTCGTCATTGAAAATGCCCGTCGTGTAATACATGATGTATGTATCCATCGTGAGCGGGAAACCGTATAACTTCCCGTTATACGTCGCCTGCCGGACCGTAGCGGGATCGTTGTTCGCCCTGATGTCCGTTGCAAACGTCGCCGCAGTGCCGTCCCTGATCTCCGCGAGAAGCCCTGCCTGCGCCATGATGCCCACCTGGTCGTGCGGGATGAGAATCACATCCGCAGCCGCCGACGGGTCCTTCGCCACTACGCTCTGCGCGTCCCATGCGTCTTGCACGCGTACCACGATCTCTTCTTTGACGTCCGGGTTCTCTTCTTTGAACTCCTTCACGATCTCCTTCAATAGTACTTGGTCCTCCGCGCCGCCCCAGACAACGACCTCGCCCGAATTGCCGCCGCAACCTGAAAGCATTCCTGCCGCAAAACAGACGCACAACGCTCCTACCGCTATCCTTGTTATCCTTTTCATCGATTCTCCTTTTCCGATTTTTTTCCGATACACTTCTGCCTTATGTTGCTACCCCCCACTCTTTTCCCCGCGCAAAAGCGCGGGGAAAGGTAGGAATTTGGGGAGGAAATGATCAGCTGATGGCAGAGATCTGCGCTTCGTAATTCTTCCAAACGTCTGCGGTCTTGTAGTCGTTGACGCAAGCCGAAGGCACTTTGATGCTCCCCTCGAATTTCACCGACATGTTCGTGGTGAACGAGGTAGAGGTGATCTTGGGAGGCGCGACCGCCTTGAGGATGATCGTACCTTCTTTGCTGAACAGCACCGTGCAGCCCTGGAATACCGCCTCTTTGAGTTCGGTGCAGTTCTCGCCGATCGTGATGGTCTTAAGCTGTGCGCAATTCGTGAACGCATAGGAGCCGATCGTTTCAACTGCGTCGAGCGAGACCGTCGTGAGCGCGGCACCGCTGAATACGGAGTAGCCGAGCGTTTTTACCTTTGCAAGCGAGGTGACGTTTGCAAGCGCCTTGCAGTTGTTGAAGGCGTAGTCGCCGATTTCCGTCACGTTGGAAAGGTCGATGATTTCAAGTAGCGAGCAGTAGTAGAACGCATTCTTTCCGATCTTTTCGAGAGACGAGCCCGTGATCGTTGTGATCGTCTTGTTCTGATAGAACGCACTCTGCAAGATCTCGGTGGCGTTCTTTACGTTGACCGTGGCATCTTCGCCGAAGTAGCAGACAACTTGCTTTCCGTCGCTCGAGACGAGCAGGTCGCCGTCCTTCTTGAAGTGAGCTCCGTCCTCTACCGTGAACGACGTGCAGGTCGCAAGGTTATCGGTATTGCCGAAGATGTCGAGAACGCTCTCGATCACGGTGACTTCCTTGGGAAGGACGACCGTTTCGTAGCTGCCGAAGTAGGCTTTGACCTTGCCGTTTACAATGAGCCAGTCGCCGTCTTGCTTGGTGACGTCCTTCTTCTCGATCCACTCGAAGCCCGTGTAGGTCGACCACACAGCCGCCGCCTTGAATTCGTCCAATTTGCCATCGGGCACGATGACGGTCGCCTTGCTTGCCGAACCGCTGCTGTTGGTCGTCGGTCTGCCGAGCGCATAGGTCGTACCGAGCGTGGGCATGGTGTCGCCCAAAATCTCGATGACGGCGCGCGACGCAAGTCCCGAAGTGGAGAAGCCGTTGCTCTCGATGCTCTTGACGTTCGGACCGATCTTCAACCACTCGATCGCACAGCCGGCAAACGCCATCGACTTGATGGTCCCGTTGTTGATCTCGATCTCGTTGTTTTCGAACTTCACTTTCTGGAACGCGTAAGTGGGGATCTCCGCAACATCCTTGAACGGCGTGTAATCGGTGATACCCGCATTGCAGAATGCATACTGTCCGATCGACGTGATCGTGCCGAACTGAGCGGTCGCCATCGCCCCGCGGTTATAGAACGCATACTGCCCGATCGTAGTGACGTTCGGAAGGGTGACCGTGGTGAGATACTTCGAATCGGCAACGGAAGAGGAGCCCTCCGTATAGCTGAAATAGAACGCATAGTCGGCGACCTTCGTTGCGGTCGTGGATTCAAACGTTGCGCCCTCTTCCAAACCGAAGTAGAAGTAGATGGTCTTGCCGTCCTTGCTCATGAGGGTCTTGTTCTCGACCTTGAAGTTCGGATGATCTTCGGCAACCGTAATTTCAAACGTTCCCGCGCTGAATTTCGGCATGAGGCTCGAACTGAACGAGGTCGACGTGCCCTTGAAGATGTCGCCAATGCTGTTGAGCGTTGTGACTTCAAGCGGAATTTCGAACTTGAACTTATCGCCCGCATACTTCGAGACGGAGCCGTCTTCTTTGATGGTCCAAGGGTTCCACTTCGCATAGAGGTCGGTGTTTTGGGTGATCGTACCGTTCTTTTCGAAGTCGAACTTCTCGCCCCAATCGCCGCTCTCGGTGCCGTCCTTCGTGAACCAACCCTCGAACGTCCAGTTCGTGCGCTTGGGAGCGGTAGGCTCCTCGATCTTCGTGCCGCTTGCAACGTTGAACCAATCTTTCCAATCGCCCGTCGTCGGCTTGGTGCCGCCGTTCAGGTGATATTCGACGTAGATCGCGTCTTCCCACTTCGCGTAGAGGGTGGTGTTGGCGTTGATGGCGGTATCTTCGAAGTTGAACTCCGTGCCCCAATCGCCGCCGCTTGTGCCGTCCTTGGTGAACCAGCCGAGGAACTTATGCCCCTTGTATTGCGGCTCTTCGGGTACCACAGCCTTTTCGCCCGGACGGATGGGCTGCCAAGCGACTTCGGGACCACCCTCGCCCGTCGAGAATTCCACATAGTAGCCTTCGGACCACTTCGCGTAGAGGTCGAGAACGTCTACCTTCACCTCTTCGGCAAAGTTGTACTCTTCGCCCCAATCGCCGTCCGTGCCGTCCTTGGTAAACCAGCCCTCGAACACGTGACCCTTCCAATTTTCGGGAACGGGTTTGGTGAGCGCGGAGCCCCAATACTTCGTCTTGACGGTGGGTGCTTCGGGAACGCCTTCGCCCTCGCCCATGTGAAGATTGAGGGTGTATTCAATTGCCTTGTAGTTTGTGTACCAGTTCCAGTTGTTCGTGCTCTTGTAACGAGACAGGGACGCGTTCGGAACGTGGATGGTGATGTTGCCCTTTGCGTTGTTGGTATCGCCGCCGAGCGGGTGGTTGGCAGAGCCGAGGCTGCTCGAACTGCCGCAGGTGGGAACGGCGATCGCATAGCACCAGACGTCCCACTTATGCTTTCCGTTGCCTGCCGACCAGAAGGCGCGCTGACCGATCGAGGTGATCCTCTCGCCCATGTAGACTGCCGTGATCGCCGAGCAACCGCTGAATGCGTCTGCCGCGATCTTCGAGCAATTCATGAGACGGACGGTCTTTAACGTCGTAATGCTGTTGAACGCCTTCGTGACTTCGCCCTTGGTGTTCCAGACGACGTCGACAAGTTTGGTCGACTTGAATGCGTCCGTTCCGATCGTTTCGGCATTTTCGAAGGGGGTGAACGAGGTGAGAGGCACGCTCTCGAACGCGCTCACGCCGACCGATTTAAGTTCGGGGGAGAAGACAAGCGTCTTATCCTCTTTGAGGTAGTGGTAGAAGGCAACGTCGCCGATCGCCGTGACGGTGTTCCACGTGAAGGTCGACTCGCCGCCGAAGTAGGCGTAAAGGGTCGTGCCGTCGGCGGAAAGGAGCGCGCCGTTCTCCATTTTGAGCCCTTCGTTCGTCCCTTCGAGGGTGAAGGAAATGCACTTTGCAAAGTTCGCCTTGGTGCCGAAAATGTCAAGAATGCTCGAAATGGACTTGACCTTTTCGGGAAGTTTTACCGTTTCGAAAGGTCCGTAGTATTCGGTGAGTTTGCCGTTTTCGTCCACCTGCCAGAAGTCTTCCGACCACTTGGCATAGACGGTGAGGTTATCCGAAACGGGGGTGTCGAAGTTAAATTCCGTGCCCCAATCGCCGTCCGTGCCGTCCTTGGTGAACCAACCCTCGAACTTATAGCCGCGGCGGGTGGGATCTTCGGCGGGTTTCGTCGCCTTCGTGTTGGGAAGAACGGACTGCGTTTCGACTTCGCTTCCGCCCTCGCCCGTGGAGAAGGTGACCGTCTTGCCGTCGACCCACTTCGCATAGAGGGTTAAGCCGTCCTCGGAATCGGTGCCGACGTTGTCCTTCTCGAAGTCGAACTTCTGAGAGCGATCTTCGTCTTTATACCAACCGTCGAACACGTGACCCGTCCACTTGGGATCGGCGGGCTTTGTCGCCTGCTTCCCGGGATAGACGAGCTCGCTCTCGACTTCTGCTTGGCTCTCGCCCGTTTCGTATGTGACGGTAACGCCCTTCGTCCACCTTGCGTAAACGGTGGTGTTTTGGGTGATCGCGCCGTCGAAATCGAACACGTTGCCCCAATTTCCACTCTCGGCGCCGTTTGCGGTGTACCAACCGTCGAAGTAGTAGCCTTTCCGCGTCGGATCGGTCTCGGGTTTTACCGCCTTGCCGTTCGTGAGCATCTTTTGTTCGGCTTCGGCAGTGCCGCCGCCCTCGGTATTCGTATCGAAGGTGACCGTGAACACATGGGTCGATTCGTCTGCCGCGACTTGATCGGCATATGCCGTCCACTTCGCCTTGCAACCGTCTACAAGTTCAACGGGAACAAGGAGCTTGGTCGTCTCGTTCGCGTCGAAGGGACTGCCCGAGAATGCGGGCGGGTTGAGAAGGCGCAGATAGACGGACGTGAGGTTTTCGCACCCCGCGAATGCGCCCGTGTTAATTGTTTTGAGCTCGGGGTTGAGAAGCGTAACGCTCGTAAGCCCGCTCTTTTCGAAGGCGTGCGCCGCAACGGAGGTGAGATTTTCGAACGGTGTGAAGGACGTGAGTCCAACGCAGCCGTAGAAGGCGTATTCCCCTACCGTCTCGGGCGTGCCGAGGGTGATGTTCGCGCCCGCTTTCAGCCTGTTATAGAAGGCGTAAGGGCGAATTTCGGTAACCTGAGCAAAATTCCCCGTGCCGTTTCCGAAATAGCCGTAGAGGACCTTTCCGTCCGCGGAGAGCAGAGCGCCGTCCTGCAATTTGAAGGCATTGTTGCCCTCGACGGCAAACGCCGTGCAGGTATCGAGCGCATCCCCTGTGCCGAAGACGTCGAGAATGCTCGAAAGCGTGACGATCTCCTTGGGAAGGGTGACGTTCGTCTTGTCGCCGTCGTAGCCGCCGACCGCGCCTTCCTCGGTGATGAACCAGCCGTTCTCATCGTAGAAGCCGTGATGCGCCGTGGCGTAGCTCGCCTCTTTGCAGAATGCGGGATAGAGCGCTTCCTTCACATACAGGTACATGTGAATGCCTACTGCGTTGACAGAGTCGCTCCAATGGAACACGCTCGCCTTGACGGGCGGGAGTTCGTCGCCTTGGAAGACGACGCGGCAGCTGACCTTGTTGTTTGTGGAATAGCCGAATACGTTGGAGCCGAAGATCTTTGCATCGGGACCGATGACGATCTTGGAGAATGCGCCATAGGAGAGCGGGTTCTTCCCGGTGGGGTTCTCCCAACCGAACACATAGTCGCCGAGGGTGACGATGTTGGGAAGAATGATCTCCGTGATCGTTTTCGATTCGTAGATCACGGTGTTGCTTCCGCTGAACGCATAGGATTTGATGGTCTTTGCGTCGCTCTCGATCTTCGTGAACTTCATGCCGAAGAACGCCCATTCGCCGATGGTCTCCGCGCTCTTGAACTTGGAGAAGTCGGTGAGCCCGTAGGAGGCATAGAAGGCGTAATCGCCGATGGAGATGAGATTTTCGTTGAATTCGAGCGCGCTCGCAACGTTGCCCGCCGTGATCGGGTGCCCCGCGAAAGCGTAGGGCGCGATCTTGATGACGCTCTTCCATTTATAGGTGCAACCGCTCACTTGGAACATGAAGTAGAGAACGGAGCCGTCCTTGCTCATAAGGGAGCCGTTTTCCACCTTGAAGTACTCGTTTGCGGGGTCGACCGTGATGGAAGTGACGTTTTGGAGATTGCTTCTGGGAGCGATCGTATCCAACGTCGGCGTGCCCATGATCTCGGCGATGCTGTCGAGACGGGTGAGCTCCTTGGGGATCTTGATCTCCGTCAGAGAGCCCGTGTAGCTCTTGACTCTGCCGCCGACGATCTCCCAGCCCTCATAGTCGCCCTCGCCCGTGTAGTCGACCCCTTCGGGAAGGAACTTCGCATACACGGTGACAGCGCCGTTCACGGGCGCGGAGAAATCGAACTCGCGGGTGCAGAGCGCGTCGGCATACCAACCCATGAACTCGTTGCCCGCAAGCGTGGGAACTTCTTCGGGGCGATGCGCCGTATTGCCCTCTTGAACGTGCTGTTTCGCGGGCATGCCCTGCACGCCCTCGACTTCCGCCTGCACGGAGAACGTCACGTCGAAGAACTTCGCGAATTTCGCATAGATCGTGGTGTTATCGGTGATCTCGCTCTCGAAATCGAAGGGAAGGGTGCAAGCCGCGTCCCTGAACCAACCGCCGAAATCGAAGCCGTCTTTTTCGGGATTCTGCTCGGGAGCGGTCGCCTTTTCGAAGCCCTTCACGCTCTGCGCCGCAGGGACATTCGTTGCCCCTTCCGCCGAGAAGGTGACGACGAAGGTCTGGTCCGCCGTGCCGACCGCAAAGATACTCCCGCCGAAGTCTTTCCAGCCTTCCGCGCCTTTGTACGCCGCGACTGCCGCCTTCGGAACAAAGATCTTGCCCGCGAAACCGTCGAGCGCTTTTGTTCCGAGAGAGACGGGGGCTTCCGCGTTTACGGTGACTGTGATAAGCCCCGTGCCGCTGAATGCGTACGAGCCGATGTTCTTGACCGTTGCGGGCAGGGTGATCCCCACGAGGTGGTCGAGCCCTTGGAACGCGCCCGCCGCAATGCCGACGGTATCTTCCCTGAGCTCGAGCTGGGTATCCGTATACAGGCTGCCCGCGTATTTATAGAGCGTTTTGCCGAGGTAGACCTCGCCGACGGTGAGACCTTGGTCCCATGCCGTGCCGTTGAAAGCGCCGTAGCCGATCTCCTCGATGTTCTCGCCGCCGTTGATCGTTGCAAGCGCAGAACTGCCGCGGAAAGCGCGCGCGCCGACCGTCTTCAAGCTCGCGGGGAGCTTGATGCCGCGAAGGGCGGGCTGATAGGCAAAGCCCTCTTCGGCGATCGCGACGACCGCCTTCCCCTCGTGTTCGGCAGGCAGGATGACGTCCTGCGGAAGGGTCTCGTCGGGTTTTACGGAGATCTCCGTGCCGCCCGCAACGTCCTTAAAGACGAAGTAGGTATCGGCAGTGGCGTCCGCGTCCTTCCAATGGGCGTAGACGGTGAGATCGCCCTCGATCTCCGCGCCGAAATCGAATGCCGTGCCGTCCTCTTTGAACCAACCGTCGAAGACGAAACCGTCGCGCACGGGATCGGAAGGCTGAACCGCTTTATCCCCCACCGCAACGCCCTGTTTGGGCAATGCGTTGCCGCCGTTCGTCTCGAACTTAAGCTCGACTTCGTCCGAGCCGCATGCCCCGAAGATGAGGCAAACAGCCGCCGCGATGCCGAGGATCACGGCTAAG
>CANRCY010000028.1 GCA_947629225.1 uncultured Clostridia bacterium
TCGATTTCATATCGAAGCGGTCGCACCGATACAAAATCTTGCTCTGGACGAGAGCATCGATATAACGTGTCAGCGTTTGCCTTTTCACTGTGGTTCCATTTTTTTCAAGAGCCGCCTGTAAACTTTGCACACTCATGGTGGCTCCGAAATTGTTGATGATAAAATTGCGGACATAATTGAAGACCTCTGTGTTGCGCACTTTGAGTCTTTTCTTGATGTCTTTTGCGAATATCTCTTCAATGACTGATTTTACATACGTCCGCTTGTCGGCAAAATTATCATATCGCACCGCCTTCGGGAAGCCTCCCTCTTGCAAATAGTGGTTCAGCTCGATGAGAAGGTTTGCATCGATGGCTTTGCCGTAAAACTTCTTCATTTCGAGGTATTCATCGAAGGTGAGCGGGAACAGCTCAAACTCGACATATCTTCCCGTGAGCTTCGTGGCAAGCTCGCCGCTCAAAAGGTACGAATTGGACCCCGTGATGAAGATGGAATAGCCGCCCTCGCTTCGATAGGCGTTTACCACTTCCTCAAAATCCTTTACGTTCTGCACCTCGTCAATGAAAAGATACTTGTCGCCGTTTGCGGAAGAGAGCGAATCAATAAGATTTTCAAGTTGGTCTGCGGTCTTTACCTTCCGATACTGCTTTCTATCCAAGTCGAGAAAAATGATATTCTCCTCCGCAACCCCTTCGGCAAGCAACTCGCCGCGGACGGTCTGCATGAGGCACGATTTGCCGCAACGCCGAACGCCCGTAATTATTTTGATGACTTCGGTGTCATGGTAAAACCCGCGCATTTTTTTGAGATATTTTTCACGGACAAATAGATCCATCTCTTCGCCTCCTTTCAAATTCGCTATCAGTATAACACATCCAAAAGAAAAAAACAAGTTAAGGGGACACATTTTCTGTTTTTTTCAAAAATTGTCCCCTTAACTGCCAATTTCCGGCGTGGAACTTGTCACCTCGCGCGAAAAGCGACGATAAAAAAAGCGACGATAAAATATGGCGATAAAATATGGCGATAAAATGTGGCGATAAAACATGGCGATAAAGATGATGCAGCAGATCAAAATTCGCTTTGGGACGATGTGAAAGGCACACCCGCGGGTGCGCCTTTTGAGTGAGTTTTTCTGATTACGCCGAAGCGAAAAATTGGGGAAATTTGGGGAAACTTTTCCGATGAATAGCCGAAAAATCGATTATGTAGTGGTAGCAATGAATATCAAACCACAAGATATGGGATTTTTCAAGGTGAACGATTTGCCTCTGACTCCGTCATTCGTTGGTTCGAATCCAGCTACCCCAGCCACATTGGGATAATTCGAACTTTTTTGTAATTCGCAAAACGTTCGGATTATCTTTTTCTATGGAAGAGTTCAGAAACTTCAAACTATAAAGACAGGCGGGAGCGAATCGCTCCCGCCTGCCCTACATCCCGCACCCGAACAAAAAGATCATCGTTCTAATATTGTACCCCCCCCCATTTTATTTCTTAATGCCGCCCAACTGCTCCAAGATCGGTTCGCAATCCTTTCTCTCGAGAGCTTGTCTTTCAACGAGAATAGGAATGAGTTTCCGAATCAGAGTTTCGTTTTTTTCAATGATATCTTTTGCTTTCTCATAACACTCTTCGATGATTTCGTCAAACATTGTGTATAGACGATCTGTCCACGCATCCGAGTAGCACATCTTATCCTCCCGTTTTTCCGAATAGCGATGTGAGAGTCCCAACATGCCCCATTCGGACATGGCAAAGAGAATGTTGTCCACAAAATCAAGGTCATCCTTCACATTCTCATAGAGCTTGTGCAAAACAGCCTCTTCCGCCGCATAGCCTCCGAGACGGACAACGATCGCGTTCATAAAATCCGACTTGGAATACAATCTCGCAGGGATATCCTCTTCCGCGTCGTCTTCTTCATCCTCTTCGTCTTCCTCATCGTCATCGTAGTCGTCGAAGTCGTCGAAGTCGTCGAAGTCATCGTAGTCTTCGTCCGAACCGAAATCGGAAAACAACCCGTTGAAGAAGTCGTTCCCTACCGAGTCACAATCCAAAGTCAAAACATATTCTCCGTCATTCATCGTTTTTGCCACGATGAACGCGCCGATATTCCTACATGCGTGAACCGCATCGTCCATGGCAGACCGCGCGCGCGGAATATCCTCGGCTTTGATTTCCGAAATACGATCATGAATGAGTTTTTCGCTCACAAAGCCCTTCTCGTCCGATTGCAGAATACATTCATTGACAAGTGTTTCGAGTCCTGCACACGAAAATCCGTTTGTGAGTTTTGCAATTTCTTCCATTTCCAATGCAAATTGACAAGAAGATCGATCCGCATACATCTTCAAAATTGCCTCCCGTGAAGAAAGCGTCGGATTCCCGATCCAAATTTTCTTATCGATTCTCCCCGGGCGCGTGAGGGTCTCGGGCAAGGCGTCGTAATCATTGCACGTCGCGATAAACACAATGTTTCCCGCGCTATCCATGCCGTCGATCAGTGTAAGCAGCTGTGCAAGAATGGTTTTGGAGCGGTCGGTTACGTACTCCTCATGCCGGTCGGGGAGCACCTTATCGACCTCATCGAAAAAGATCATCGTAGGTTCTTTGCCCTTAGACGCCTTTGTGAACTCCCTTTGGATGCGTCTGCAAATCGCAACTTCATTCTCCACGTCGCTGAAATCGATCTTGAACACTTCCAATCCGCATACGCTCGCCATGACTTTGGCAAACAGCGTCTTGCCCGTGCCCGTCCCGCCATAGAACACGATCCCCTTCGGTAACTTGGCGCCCTTTGCCTCATACTTTTTGCGATTGCCGAAAATTTCACATAGCCGCATCAACTCCTCTTTTTCTTGCTCATACCCGGCAATACTTTCAAATGTGTAGTTCATACTTTATTCCCTCCGTATTTTTTATCAGACTGATTCAGTCGGATTTTGGTCGAGGAGGCGGGAGTCGAACCCGCAACCCGGTGATTAAAAGTCTTCCCGCGCTACCGTTTGCGCCACTCCTCGATATCTGATGACAAACCAAGTTTCTTCCATTATAAACCAACTGCAGTGAAAGGATATGACCGCAATATCGAAGAAAAAATTGCCCCCTTTTTTAGGGTAACGTATGATAAAAATCGCTTGATTTTTGCCCCCTTTTTGGGTACAATGATCAAGCGAGGTCTACAATGGATGAAAAAATTAAAATCAGTTTGCCGAAAGTGACTTTGGAACTACTGAAAAAAGACTGCCTGGATTTCAGGGTGGTGAAGGAAGACGGCGGGCAAAACTTCAACGCCTTTATCAATACGCTGATCGCAAACTATTACGAAGCGTTTTCCGCGACCGAGGAAACTTTGCACGATGACATCAAAGACGCCATCTCCATGATCCCCGATTACTACAAGGAAAGAGTTTTTCAGGAGATCGTGAAAGTATTTGCGAAGCGTTCCGAGCAAATCGATGGAAAAAAGGATACCACCACTTTCTCCTTCAAGCCGACGAAGGTATCCGAAAAAGCGATTTGCTACATACAAAATGTCATTTTAAGAAGCGAATCTCTCTCCTCTTTCTATCGGCGAATGTTTTTGGCGTACTCTCAAAAGACAAAAAACGAACGGGAAAAAATCATTTATGCGGAGAATTTCGCGCTTTTGCAGAAAGCGATCAGAAAGAATGTGCAGGTATGCCTTATCTTCAAATCGGAAGAAGTGATAAAAGGCGCACATCTGCACTCTGTAAGTCCCGCCAAAGACGAGCTGTTCAACTATGTCTTGTTTTTCCGCGAAAAGAAAAACTTCACCGTGCGGCTTGCCTCTCTGCACTCGGTATCGCTTCTTTCGGAAAAAGCGGAAATTCCCATGGAGAACGCCGCCCTGTTCGATCGTCAGATCGCCTGCGGTGCGCAATATCCGATGTACAATACAGACGATGAGCCGATTCGGGTACAACTCAACGAGAAAGGAAAGAAACTCTTTCAGAAAATCTATCTCTATCGCCCAACGCCCGTCAGCATCGAGGGAGATATCTATACGTTTGATTGCTCGGCAAATCAACTTCTGTATTACTTTGAACGGTTCGGCGACAGCGCGCTGATCCTTTCGCCGAAAAAACTCGGCGTCTTTATGCGAAACTATTATTACTTCGCTCTGAAAAAGTATAAGAGCCTCTATAAGAACTCATAAAAATGCATCACTCATTTTCGGCGCATTGAAATTCCCGCCAATCGAAGTTGGTAATTATGACCTCGTCTCTGATGTTTTTCGAGCCCACTTTTTCTATCTCCGTGACACGGAAATGATGTGTTTGGACCCATTCCGCGAGCATGGAATTGGTTCTGCCGCTGTGACGGAGTACATTGGATAAGATAAATTTGAATCCCCTCAAATTTAAGTCGGCAATAAAATCAAGAAGTTTGGTTTCTTCGTCTGCGTCCCAGCCCACGAATCCACGCTTGCCGTCATTATACGTTGCGCTCGTAATAAAATAGGGCGGGTCGAAATAGAATACGGTATCCTTATCGAAAAGACTTAAATCCACCTCGTTATATGACTTGTTTACCAATTTGACGGTTTTCGTTTTGGGAACGAAAGCATATATCCTCTCCGCAAGGCTCTCATTAAAAGAGCAATTCCCGATCGGGGTATTGAATTGCATTTTGGAGTTGAATCTCATTTGGTTCTGGAAGCAATACATGTGCAGAACGAACAATTCATAGATATCTTTTGTTTGATTGTAATGGTTGCGAAGATTGATATACGCTCCTTTTTCTGCCTTTTGCAAGCCATATTCTTTGATGATTTCTTTGACTTTGCGGAGAATTTCGTCCTTGTCTTCCTCCAACAGCATTTTGACGATTTGATAGGTATGGGGCAAAAATTCGTTATAGACGACCTCCTGTGCCACGATATTCACGCCGACGTTGAAGGCTCCGCCCATCATGTCGACAAACGAGGAGATATGCTTGGGCAACGCCCGCTCTATCTCGGTGAAAATCGAATATTTACTGCCCGTATAATTTAACGGGGAACGAATGATGCTCCTATCTTTTTTGAAGTATAGAATTACCTCGTTTAAGTTATCCCCTTTCTTGCTCTGACGGATATTTTTATATTCTCTGAACGGAAACCGATACACTTTGACGTTTCCGTCAACCGCAAAGCGGCTTGCGAGCGAACACAATTCCTCGACGGAAACCAACCCTTGCGTGCTATAACTAATTAAAATGTCGTCAAACTGCGCTTGGCGGAACAAGTCCTCGAAGTTCACAAGGGCTTGCTCTCTGCGGGTGTATCTCGAATAATTGCGATCGTTCTTTCTCCGTCCCGTGATGCCGTTGATTTGGGGATAGTCGTATTTTGCAATGCTTTCGAGCAGATGATATGCCGCATTGTAATCTGTGATCGTATACGGCGGATCGATGTATAGAATATCTCCCTTTATCGACCTAAGCAATTCGTTGCTGTCTTTATTGTAAACAATATTATCGGCGATAGGCTTGCCATGATCCATTTCGAGCGGAGCGAGCACAAACGGTTTTAAGGCGCGTTTATCCCACTGCTTCAAAAAGGCTTCGTACGTTCCCGTGGTGTTCGAAACGCCCATGACGCTTTCGATGAGCGACGCCAAAAGAAACTCTCGTTCGTTTGCCGACAAGATAAAATCCTTATATAACGTCTCGATCTCTATCCTGATGCCGTCTATTTTGACGGCATTTTCCGTGCTGAAATATTGACGTTCTCCCAAAGGAGAATAATTGTTTGTTATAAAGTATTGTGAATCTGCAAGATACGTTTGAGCATTAAAATAGTCAAATGGATTTTCGCCGAATTTCTCTATGAATTTCGAAAAGGCAGGTACGGTTTTATTTGAGAGTTTTGCTTTATTGATAACGCTCAAAGAGTAAAGAGAATCATTTGCTATTATCTTAAACTTGCTCTTAAAAAAGTCCCCGACGGAACCCGACCCCGCGAACAGGTCGCAAAATGTTTCCCCCGTGATATGGTTCTCATCCATGACAGACCGGATATTACGGAGCATTCTTGTTTTGTTGCCCAGAAACCGCATTTGCGTACCTCGGCTCTATAAGACGGCGGCAAGCCCGAAGAGACCGACTTGCCGCCCGAAGTGGTTTTCAAATAAAAGACATTCCGCGAAAAGACGCGCTGTTTATTTCTTCTTTCCGCCCTTGCGCGGGTTTTCCCGCTTTGCGATTGCCGCCAAAAGCACGGCAAGCGCGATCCCTTCCAACACGCACACCGCGCCGAGCGCAATACATACGGGAAGGGCGGAAGCAGGCAAAAGGACGGCAAGGAAATCAACGGGCGCGACCGACGCCGCACGGGTGCGGAAGGTGCGGTTGCGGAAAAGATAGACCGCAACATAGAGAAGGGCGAGCGTTTCGAGCACGCAGAGGCAGGAGAGCAAAACGACCAGCCAGCCGAGGTCGACCGTTTCGCGCGCGATGACGACGAACTCCCGTTCCCCTTCCGCCGCTTCGAAGAACAATGCACTGCCGTCCGTCTGCGTGTCGAGGGGGTGCAGAGCGCCGTCCTCTCCCCTCGCCATGACGCGGTAACCCGCGTATCCGCACGCGCTGTCGGGAAGCAGGAGGCAGACGCGGTAACCGCCCGTAAAGCCCTCTCCCGTCAGGCGCACGGAAACGCCGAACAGGGTCACATAATTCACATCGTTGACTGCCAAAACGGCACCCGTATGCAAAATAAGGGTACATCCCCCGCGGAATCCGTCTTCGCGGAAGAGATAGCCGAGCAACTTTTTGCGCACGGAATTTTCCGCCGAGAAAAACTCCTCCATCGCCATGCCGTCCGAAACGACGGCGTCCGCGCGCACTTCGTCCATCTGCGCAAGCCCCTGCGAAAGGAGCTCGGCAATGAGGTCCGCCCCTTCGGGAGATTCGGGGTCGACTTCGGAAAGTTTCCCCGCGTATTCTTCGGCGACCGCGGAAAGGGCGGCGAGCGCGGCGGAAGAATAGCAACCGCTCTGCTCTTTTTCGGCGACATACTCTTCGAAGGTGCTCTTTACGCGCTCCTCGGCGCGGAAGTTTTCGAGCACGCGCACCGCGGTTTCGAGCGAGTCCTTCCTCCCCGCAAGATATTCGAGCCTGCGGTCGTCCTCTTTACAGCTCTCGTACACCGCCTCGCGGACCGTTTCAATGGCGTTCGAAAGTTTTTCGTGCACTTCTTTCCCGTCGCAGCCGCGCAGAAGGGTATCGAGATTTTCGAGCGTTTCGCCGCGCTCCGCTTCGAATTCCGACTTCGCGATCAGATCGTCCATCTTGCCCTCGAAGCCCGAATAGCCCTCTTCCTTTGCCGCTTCGTCGAGGAAATGCTGCGTCTCTGCCGACGCGTTCCTGTAATCTTCCACCGCGCCGTTCAGCGCGTCCCTGTCCTCCCCCGTCACATGGTCGAACTCTTTGGAGAGGGTCTCGTTCTCGCGGAAATATTCCTCCGCCTTGCGGTCCTGTTCCGCGACATACGCGTCTACGGCGGCGAGAAGCCCTTCGAAGGAGCCGAATCCCGTCTCCGTGAGCTTTGTTTCGACGACGCTCTTCTGCCGCTCCGTCATGGAGGCATACCGCTCTGCGCCCTCGCGGATGCGTTCGAAGTTGGAATAGCCGACTTCGGAGACGATCGCGCCGTCCTCCGTGAGATAGCGGTAGATAAAGGAAGTTCCGACGGGGCGGCTGAAATCGAACGTGCGCGTGCCGCCTTCGACGAACACGGACGCGTCGTCGCCGTCGAGAGAAAGGTCGAACGGGTCGGCTCCGTCGAGCGGGAAGGTTTGCCCGCCCTTGGAATAGGTCGCCCCTTCGGGAGCGGTCAGAAGCCCCGTTTTTTCGTCATAGGAGACGAGCCCGAGGGAGCTCTGCGCGCCGCCGCCGTGGTAAGGGTGCGCAAAAGAGAGCGTTTGCCGCTCTTCTTTTGCGCCGACTCGTTCTGTTTGGAATAATCGTGAAATTCCCGCGGAGAAGTATTCGCCTGTTGCGATCGGTTGTCTTTCTCCTTGCCCGTATTGGAATACCCGCTGTCGTTTTGATATTTCGAGGAGCCGAATTCTTCTGCCAAGCGCTCTTCCTCCCGTCCGTTTGATGCCCTGTTGAAAAATATTATACCATTTATGATATGATTTGTCAAGAAAACCGCTTAACAAACATGCAAAAACAGGCGCGCGCTCTTTCCGCGCCGAACATTTGCGTCATAAAAAGCCATAAAAAAGGAGCGCCCCTGTCAAGAAGCGCTCCCGAAACTGCGATTTTTTGCGCAGACCGCCAAATGAGAGGCGGTCACTTTTCTTCGTATCCCTGCGGGTTGTTCTTTTGCCAATTCCACTGGTCGCGGCACATCGTCGCAAGGTCGTACTCCGCCCGCCAGCCGAGCTCTTTTTCCGCCTTTTCGGCAGAGGCGTAGCACACCGCGACGTCGCCCGCCCTCCGCGGCTTGATGCGGTAAGGGAGCTTCCTCCCGCACGCCTTGGAGAACGCCTCGATCATTTCGAGCACGCTGTATCCTCTGCCCGTGCCGAGATTGTAGATGTACACGCCCGCCTTCGTGAGTTTTTCGAGCGCCGCGACGTGCCCGCGCGCAAGGTCGACGACGTGGATATAGTCCCGAACGCCCGTGCCGTCCGCGGTCGGGTAATCGTTTCCGAACACGCCGATCTCGGCGAGCTTTCCGCTCGCCACCTGCGCCACATAGGGCATGAGATTGTTGGGGATCCCCTTCGGGTCCTCGCCGATGAGCCCGCTCGGATGGGCGCCGACGGGGTTGAAATAGCGCAGGAGCACGACCGTCCAGCCGTTGTCGGAAGCATAGAGGTCGCGCAGGATCGTCTCCTGCATCGTCTTCGTCGCGCCGTAGGGGTTGGCGGGCGGATTTTGGGGAGACGTCTCTTTGAGCGGCAGTTCGGCAGGGTCGCCGTACACCGTCGCCGAAGAGGAAAACACGATGTTCTTTACCCCGAATTTTTGCATCGTCTCGACGAGCACGAGCGTGGAGACGAGGTTGTTGTCGTAATACTCGACGGGTTTTTGCACGCTCTCCCCCACCGCTTTCAGCCCCGCGAAATGGATGACGCTGTCGATGTCGTGCGCGGTGAAGATGAGTTCGAGCGCGGCGCGGTCGCGCACGTCGTTTTCGTAAAAGACGACTTCCTTCCCCGTGAGTTTTTCCACGCGGGAGATCGCCTCTCTGCTCGCGTTGGAAAGGTTGTCGATCACGATGACCCTGTGCCCTTTTTCCAGCAATTCCACAACGGTATGCGAACCGATATAGCCCGCTCCGCCCGTAACGAGAATGTTCAACCGATTATCTCCTTATTTTCGATAAATTTTCTTTCAAGCCCGCGGGGAAAAACCCGCTCCCCGCAAAAATTCCGCCGTCTCCGCGTGCGTCGCAAACACGGCGGTGTTCTTCAAAATGCGCTCGCAGACGCTCGCAAGTTCCTCGCGGATCCGCTCCTCGGGATCCCCTTCCATGGCGCTCATTTCGTCGAACAGCATACGGAATTCGCCGAGCGAAGGGGGGAGCTTTCCCGCGGAGAGCGCCTCTTTCAGCTCCGCGAGCTGCCCGACCAGCCGCCCCGGGAGAATGAACAGCCCCTGCGCCTCGATGAGCCCGATCGATTCCTTTTTGATGATGTGGAATTCGGGGTGGGCGTGGAACACGCCGTCGGGATAGCGCTCGGAGGCGATGTTGCTGCGGAGAATGAGATTCATGCAGTATCTCTCCCCCTTCATAAATACGGTGGGGCTCACCGCATGGTGCACGCCGTTGCCGTCTTCGGGGATCAAGCCCCTCTTTTCGTCGCGGTAGCCCGCCCAGAGCCTGCGCACTTTCTCGCTCGCCGCGACGACGGCGCGCGCGTCCTCCCCCTCGATCCGAACGACGGTGCCGTACCAGTCGAGCACGCCGATCTCGAGCTGCGGGAAGTCTTCATGACAGAGCGGCAGGGCGATCTTCGCCCCGAACATGGGGAGGGTTTCTCCGCCGCCCTGAAAGTGGTCGTGGGCAAGCACGCTCCCGCCGATGTTGGGGAGCGGCGCATTGCAACCGATGAAATAGTGGGGAAACGCGTCGACGAATTCGAGCAGAGCCGCAAACGTCTCTTCGCCGACGTGCATGGGAATGTGCCGTTCGTTGACGGCGATCCCGTGCTGGTAAAAATACCCGTAGGGAGAAAACTGCCAGAACCACTTTCCGTCCCCCAACGTGAACGAGACGGTGCGGAGCGTCCGCTTCCCCCGCGGAAAATATCCCTCGTTATCGCGGCAGATGGAACAGCTCGGGTACCCGCCCTTGACGCTGTTCCCGCTCACTGCCTTTTTGGGGTCGCGGAATTCGGGTTTTGCGCGGTTGATCGTGATGACAAGCCCGTTCTTGCCCGTAAAGCGGGGATTTTGCGCGAGCAAGTCCTTTTTGACGTAATTGGAGGCGACGGAGTAGCGGTAAAGCCATTCGGTCGCCCGCGCGGGAGAACGGGCATAGAGGGTGGCAAAGGTCTCTTCCACCTCGGAAGGGGGAAGCATGAGCGCCCCCATCACCGCGTCCTGCACCCGTTCCCTGTCCTCCTCGGGAAGTTCCGCGGTGAGCACGCCGAGGAGCTCCGAAAGCGGCTCCCCCTCATAGCAGGCGCACCTCTTTTCGCAGTTTTCCCTGCCGAGAAGCATCAGAACGGTGTTCCGCGCATAGATCTCGTCGCGCTTTTTGAGGGCAAGTTCGCGGGAAGCGTAGTCGATGAGTTTACAGAGCGCTGTGGAAAAGTCCATTGTCTATTTTCTCCGTTGCGTGCGGGCTGCCCGAACCAAGCGCAAATGCCCTTTTCTCTATTCTATCATATTCCCGTCCGCTTTGTCAAGGACCATACTGCGGGAAAGCGCTCATGCGTCCTTCTTTTTTTCGCTCTTTTTCGGGGGGACCGTCCGTTTACGGGCGGCTCCCGCGCTCTTGACGCTCGCTTTGAGCGCTTCCATGAGGTCGGCGACTGCCCGCGGGCTCTCCTTCCCGTAGGCGGCGGGCTCCTTGCCCGCGATCTTATCGGCGATGAGCTCTTTCAGCTTTTTGCGGAACCCGTCGTGATACTCTTCGGGCGCAAAGGAGATCTCCATACTGCCGATGAGCTGTTCCGCCATGCCGAGCTCTTCGTTTGAAGGCGCGGAGCGGGCGGAGAGCGCGGGAAGGTCTTTGACCTCGTCCCGATAAAAGAGGGTCTTGGCGAGCATTCCGTCCTCCATGGGAAGAAGGGCGAGCAGTTTTTCGGAGTTGCCGATGACCGTTCTGCCGAGCGCGGCGCGCTTTGTTTTTAGCATCGCCTGCCGCAAAAGTTCGAGCGCCTTTTCTCCCCCCTTCTGCGGCGAGACATAGTAGGCGCGGTCGTAGTAGACGGGACAAATCCCGTCGGGCGGGACAAACCCGAAAATGGTGACCGTGCGGTCCTTTTCCGTCTTGATTTTTTCGAGCTCCTCGTCCTCGATGACGATATATTTCCCCTTGGCGTATTCGAAGCCGCGCACGATGTCCTCTTGCGCCGTCTCCTTGCCGCAACGGGCGCACACCTTTTTGTAGCGGATTCGTCCGCCGTCCGCGCGGTGGAGTTGGTTGAAGCCGATCCCCGCGTCCTGCGTCGCCGTATGAAGGTCGACGGGAATGTAGACGAGCCCGAACGAAATTGCCCCCTTTTGTACGACTGCCATAATTTTTCCCCCTTTTTTTGCGATTATCTCCAACCCGCGGGGGGGATATTCTTTTTTATGCCCATAAAAACGGCTGAGACCCGCATGCTAACGGTATGGAAAAAGACAGGCTCGGAGCATACAGGGGCAAACGTTGCCTTGCCCTTACCAACGAACCCGCGGCAGAGCGCGGGAAGAACAAAAACCCGCGGTTTTGCGTGCAGCGCCATGCGGCGCGCGCCCTGCACTACGACTTCCGCCTCGAATGGGAGGGGGTGGCGCTCAGCTGGGCAGTGCCGAAAGGTCCCTCCCTCTCCCCTGCGGACAAGCGGCTCGCCATGCGCGTCGAAGACCACCCCGTCGGCTATCTCTCCTTCGAAGGGATCATTCCGAAAGGGGAGTACGGCGGCGGGACGGTGATGCTCTGGGACGAGGGAGAGTGGTCTCCCCTCAACGACTTTCGGGCGGGGCTTGAAAGCGGCTCTCTCAAATTTACCCTCTTCGGGGAGAGAATGAAGGGGGGCTGGGCGCTCGTGCGCATGAAGGGCAAAGAGGAAGGCGGCGAACCGTGGCTTCTCATCAAAGAGAAGGACAAATTTGCGCGGGGGACGGCGGGCTTTTCCCGCGAGAGCAGAAGCGTGCTCTCGGGCAGAACGATGCGGGAGATCGCCGAGGCGGGCAAGCGAAACCCCTTTGTGCGGGCGGACGCAATGCTCGCAAAGCTCACGGAGACCCTTCCGAAAGGCGGCGGGTGGCTGTATGAGCTCAAATACGACGGGCACCGTACCTTCGCCTTCGCGGACGGGGACGGCG
>CANRCY010000029.1 GCA_947629225.1 uncultured Clostridia bacterium
GCTCCCCACTTTCAGATCGTTCGTGCGGATGATGCGCTCGGAGATCGTCACGGGCAGAATGTCCGCCTGCCCCGAGAGCCGCATGACCTTGACAAACAATTCGTAAAATCCCTCGCCGTACACCTCGTGCGAAAAGGTCGCTTCCGTGACGATCTCTCCCGTAAAATACACCTTGTTGTTCTTTTCCGAATTGTAATCCATATGTTATTCTGTACCTCCACAGTATTTCCCGCAGTTACGCCTTGCCCTCCGCCTTTTGCATGCCGGCGTGGTCGATCGTATAGTTTTCCCTGTAAATGAGTTCGCCGATGGGCACAAATTGAAACCCTTTGGCGCGCAATGTATCGAAGATGATGGGGAGCGCCTCCGCCGTGTGCAAGCCGTTGTTATGGCAGAGAATGATAGACCCGCTCTTGACCCGCTCCACGACGCGGGAGGCGATGTCCGCCGCCGAGAGGTCCTTCCAGTCGAGAGAGTCGACGTCCCATTGGATGGGATAGAGCCCCATGGCGTTTGCGGTATCGATGAGCAGATTGTCGTAATCTCCATACGGCGGACGGAAGAGAGAAACTTCCTTGCCCGTGACGGACGAGATCGCCTCGGACGAGCTCTCGAGCTCCGAACGGATCTCCGTCTCGCTCAGACGGGACATATAGGAATGGGTCGCGCTGTGCGTGCCGATCTCGTGCCCCGCCGCGTCGATCTTTTTGAGATAGTCGGGGTAGCGTTCCGCCCAGAATTCGACGGTGAAGAAGGTCGCGCGCACTTTGGCGTTTTTGAGATTTTCGAGAATGGCGTCGGTGTGCTCCGTCCCCCATGCGCAATCGAAAGAGATCGCGATCTTGTTGTCTTCCCGCTCCACGCAGTAGATCGGAAGGGAGCGCGAACCGCTCCAAAAGACCGTTTCCGCCTGTGCCGCCTTCGCGGAAAAACCTCCCGCTACGAGGAGAAGCAGAATGAGAACGGCAAGCGCAATACGCCTCAGGCGAAGTGTTATGACCCGCATCGGATTACCTCTATATGATAAAATATTTTCTCTTACAAAGAAAAGGAGATTTCGTCGGAAAAGCCCGATTTTTGCAGTTTCGGAAAACCGTTGTTCTATTTTATGGGAGCGCACCGAAAATTATGCAAGAAAAACGCCCTGTTGAGGGTCCCCTTTTTGACCGCACAGGGGCGGTCCCGTCGTTAGCTTTGCGATTACTATAAAAGTTTTCGCTCGGCATACGACCTTGCCTTTGAAACGGGAGATTACACTGCGCAGACGGCAAAGATCGGCGGCGCGTTCGATGTGACCGCCGCGCTCAAAGAAGCCGTAAAAACGCAATTTGAAAACAGCTTTCAATCCTATATGGATTGAGCAGAAGGCTTTCCATATCAAAACGGCGAGGAAAACTTCCTCGCCGTTTGATTTTTCCATGGCATATAAGAGACTACTCTTTTTTGCCGAACGGGTCCTTTTTGGGGACGCTCGTGACCGTAAGAAGGTCGACGTTTGCCGCGCCCGCCCGCAAAAGCGTCTCGGCAAGTTCGCTTGCGGTTGCGCCCGTCGTCATCGTGTCGTCTACAAGCAAAATGCGCCGCCCGCGGACGAGCTTGCGCTCGCGGACATGGAAACAGCCTTTGAGGTTCTCTTCCCGTTCCTTTCTGCCGAGCGTCTTTTGCGCCTTCGTCTCGTGTTGCTTGACGGCAGGGGCGATGAGTTCCCTTCCGCAACGCTTTGCGAGCTCCTCGGCAAGCAGACGCGACTGGTTGTAGCCGCGCGCCTTTTCGGCTTTCTCCGTCATGGGGACGAAGGTGATCGCGTCCGCGTCCGAGAATTCTTTTTCGAAGACGGGTTGCAAAAAGTCGCATAACGTGCGATATAAATACTTCTGCCCGCGCTTAAAGCGCACCACGAGCCGCGCCGCCTCGCCCTCGTGCAGAAAGGGAGAGCGCGCCTTGCCCACAGCGAGCCGTTTTTGCTTGCAGTCGAGACAGATCCCCTCTTCCCCCACTTTTCTGCCGCAGAGCGGACAGACGGGCGCGACATTCCACGGCAGGTGCCTGCGGCAATCGTCGCACACCCGCTCGTTCGCAAAGACTTCGCACCCGCAGACGTCGCAGGTAAAGTTATGGGTATCCTCATAGCGAACGCACGCGTTTTTAAGTTTTTCGAAAATCGCACGGAGCCCCATAGCGTCAACGGTAGGTCTTTGCGCCCGTCTCGTCTTCCAGCCCGAGGAGATAGTCGGCGGAGACTTTGAAGAGATGGCAGAGAGAAATGATGGCTTCCGTGGAGAGGTCGATCTGTTCGAGCTCGTAGCGGCTGACCGTGCGTTGACTGCACTGCAACGCGCATGCGACCGCCGCCTGCGAAAGCCCCTTTTCTTCGCGTAATTCTTTGATCCTTTTCCCGTACATGCCTCTATTTTAGACAAAAAACGTCTAAAACGTGCATGTTAGACGAAAAGCGTCTGAACTATCATGTCGACTAAGCGAAGCGCATGGAGACATCTCTACTTTATTTTTTGTGGAGATTTCTCCACGCGCCGCTAACGCGGCTTGGTCGAAATGACACATAGGAGTGGGGGGCGAAATGACAGAATAGAAATCCGCGAACGCGTCATTCCGAGCCGAATTGCTTTAACGAAGTTCGAATGGCGGCTCTCCGAGGGAATCTTGCTACGTCCAAGCTCGTTTTGACCGAACCCGAACGCAACAAGTTGGGGGAGGGCAATTTACGTCATGTTGAGCGTAGGCGAAAGCCGTAGTCGCCCCGCGCGCAGTTCTGATTCTCCAAGCGCGGCACGAGCCCGCAGGGCGAAGTAAACATGTCCTATAATGGGACACCCTTCGACAATGCTACTTTGTCGCTAACGCTCCTCGTGCCGCCCTTAGGCAACATGGAACGTGCGGGCGGGGCGGGGTGACGTATTTAGAATCCGCCCCACACCCCTACCCCCCTCCAATGGAGGGGGGTAAAGATTTCTCGACAAGCTCGAAATGACAAATAGAAGTGAGGGGCGAAATGACAAGTGGCGAAAGAAAATGCCGCGGAGCGCAAGAATTGCGCTCCGCGGCAAAATTACTCTACCAGATCAGAAGTCGTCTTCGTCGCCTTCCCCTTCATCCTCGTCGTCGTCATCGTCGTCGCCGAGGGTGTAGATCTCATCCCCCGTGACGTAATCGAGGTCTTCGTCTTCGTCGTGGTACTCCTCTTCTTCCTCTTCTTCTTCTTCGATCTCTTCCTCTTCGTCGAACGTCTCGCCGATGTCAAGACCGTCTTCGAGGTCGTCCGCGTCGTCGTCGAGGTATTCGCGCCATTCGTCGTCGTCCTCTTCGAGCCCCGAGTCTTCCTCTTCCGTCTCCATCTTTTTACGGCATTCTTCGCACATCTTTTCTCCTGCGCGCATCATGTTCTCGCCGCAGACGGGGCAGAGCTCGGTCGGAAGTTCGTTCTCTTCCTCTTCTTCGATCTCGTCCGAATCGGTGCGGATCCCCTTCATCTCTTTGAGACAAACGTCGCAGTATTCCTGTTTTTCCGCGTCGATGTAATTCAGCTCGCAACGCGGGCACTTCATATAGCGAACCATAATTTTTCTCCTTTCGGGCGCTTACCGCACCCCTTACGGGGCGATAGGCTAATAAATTATATTAGGATTCCCGAAATTTGTAAACCGTTTTGCGCATTCATTTGCAAAAAAGTTAAAAAATTTTTTCTCGGCAGAAAAATGCCCGCCTTTTCGGGCGGGCAAGTTCGTTTTTCGCTTATTTTCGGTCACTCTTCGGAAGAAGGCGCGTCCGTCTTTTCCGCTTCGGGAGCGGGCTCTGCGGGAGCTTCTTCCGCGGGAGTTTCCTCAACGGGTTCTTCCTCGGCGGGAGCCTCCTCCGTGGGAGCCTCCTCTGCGGGAGCTTCCTCGGGCTCTGCGGGAGCTTCGTCGGTTGCGTACACGTCGACGTCCTTGTCGTCGGAAGTGTCGACGAACATCTTCTCTTCCTTAGGCGCTTCCCCGTTCTGCTTGCGCGTTCTGAGCACGAAGTAGAGTGCGATGCCCGCGCCGATGACGACGATCCCGCAAGCAACGCCGATCAATGCGGCTTGCCAAGGTTCGAGACCGCCTTGGTCGGTCGAAGTCGGTTCGGTGTAATGTTGCAGTTGGTTCTTCCAATAGGTTTGGATGCTTTCTTCGTCGGACTCTCTCATCTGCCCGAGTTTGGTGATGAAGTCGGAGCGGAGCTTTCCTTCTTTTGCGACGATCTCTTCGAATTCCTCGACTTCGTCTTTGGTATAGAGCGTCTCCTCTTTGCCCGTCTTCTCTTCGGCTTCGGCGATGTTTTCGTAGAACAGATCGGTCTCGCCCGTGTAGAAGTAATACCTTACTGCCGTTGCGATCTTGGTCTTTCCGTCGTCGGTGAGCTTCTGATAGTCGCTGTCTTCGCCGATCGCCTTCTCGTACTCGTCGTTAAAGTCGGCAAGCTGAGCGTTGTCCATGAGTTTGCCGTTCTCGTTGAGGTCGACGGCGGAGATGTAGGTGTAGGAATTCGACCCGATCGTCTCGGCGTCCGCATAATACAGAATGCCGTCGATGATCTCGAAGTTATACCAGCTCTGCGCGTGCGAGATCTCCAAGATCTGCACGGGACGGAAGGGCTTGTTTGCCTCGTACCCGAGCAGGTTATAGTCGGAGGGTTCTCCGTTGTATACGGCGCGGTAGATACTGCCCGACGCGGTATAGTAAACGTATTTGTAAGTTTCGTCGGACGAGCTGTCGAGCGCGACCAACGTTGCGCTGCCGACGCCCCTTGCGATCGCGACTTCGTTTGCAACGCCGTTTTCGCCGACTTCCGCGCGGATGATGTTGCCGTTGCTCACATAGAGGTAGCGGTGCGCGTCCCCTTCGCGGTAGAACATCGCGGCTGTGCCCGCGTTCGTTGTGCTCTGGGCGATGATGTCAAGCGACTCCTTCTTGTTGAGGGTGACGGTGTTCCATTTCGCGTCGAGCTCATCGTCGGAGAGGAAGTTGAGCTTGTCCTCGGAGAGGAAGTACAGCCAGCCGTCCTCGCCAACCGTGCTCGTCGTGGCAAGGTCGGAACGGGTGAAGTAAATGCCGCCGTTGGTGTAAGACTGCAGCGTATAGGTGAAGCCGTTCGCCGATTCGGGGACGGACTTCAGCTTGCCCGTAGATTTATCGACCGCATGGGAGAACTGCGTGGGGTTATCCTGGTAAACCGAGCCGATCCCGTCGAGAATGAGTTCGCCGAAGTTGCGGTAGGGCTCTTCGTTGTCGTGTTCTTCCAGATAGTCTTTGTCGTAAACGTAGGTGTAGGGCGCTTGGGTAGCGTCTGCGCGGACGCGGTAAATTTGGTTGTAGTCGCGGGCGACGGAGCCGCCGTCTTCCGCGTCGATCTCCGCAGTGACGCTCATCGTGTAATAGACGTAAGGGTCGGTCTTATCGGAGCTGTTGAGCAGATAGGCTCCCATGGAGCGGGCAAGCTCGGTATCCGTGTCCGTCGCCGTGTTGTAGGAGTGCAGGTTGGAATTTTCCACATACAGGAGATAGACCGTTCCTTCCACTTCCACATAGCGGTAGACGGTGGAGTTGCTCGAAACATAGAAATAGGTCTGCACGTCGGAACCGTCGAGCTTGGCGCTCTTGAAGTCGAGGAAGGAATTCTGCACGACGCCGTCGATATCTTTGCCCGTCACGGGCGTTGCGTAATAGACGCGGTCGCCGAAGATATAGATGCCCGAAGTGTAATCGGATGCGACCATGAGCGAGGGCACGACCATTTCGGATTCGACGTTCTTCTGTTCGATCCCGCTCTTTTTTGCCCGCATGAGCGCGCCTTTGACGGGCGTTCCGTAGGTATTGTCGGAAGTATAGGTCTCTACGCCGTTGATGAAGTAGACGTAATCCCCTTTCTCGACGACGAACCCGCCGTTGGACTTTTGCTCCGCGGTCGCCGCGGGGGCGTCCTGTAATGGCGTGAATTTTTTACCGCACGCGGCGAGAGAAAACGCGCCGCAAGCGAACGCGCCCGCCATCAAAATTGTCATCGCTTTTTTCAAAGTTTTACGCATATGTCGCTTCCTTACGTTGAATGAAAATTCTTGTTCTAACGATACGCTATCAATTATATACTAAACTACGGCTTTTTGCAATCAAAAACCGCTCTCTCTTGTGTTTTTCTTCCGAAAATTTTAGAAAAAGAGGTGATTTTTCATGGAGAAGTTCGGCATCTTCGAGCTTTTGGATGCACTCTCGGCGCTCTCGGCAGAGAACGCTCCGCCCGAGAAGTCGACCGCGGAGACGGGCGATAAAGCGTTCGATCCCCCCGTCTACGGCGGGGATGAGCCGCACAAGGCGAGCGGAAAGGAATCGGACGCGCTCTCGGGCTTCCTCGCGCGGCACGACGCGATGGCGCGGAAGGCGGAGAAAAAGTAGACCTTATTCGGCTTTGAGCGCGAACCCGTGCTGTTTGAGCCACGAGACAGCCAGATCGAACCAGACGGCAAGATGGGAGATCTCGCCCGCGCGCGCTTCGCTCCCCTCCACTTCGAGGTTTGCGACGCTCGTGCCGTGCCGACCCTTTTCGAAGAGGTGCAGTTCGAAGGGCACCCCCGCTTTTCTGCATGCCGCGGCATAGAGCAGACTGCTCTCGACGGGCACGCAATCGTCCTCCGTCGTGTGCCAGAGAAAGGCGGGCGGGCAGTTTTTCGTGACACGGGTCTCGAGAGAGAGCGCTTTTCTCAGCGCGGGGTCCCCTCCCGAAATGCGGCGCATGGTCCCCTCTTCGCCGAATTCCCCGCCCGAAACGACGGGGTAGGTGAGGAGCACGGCGTCGGGGCGGACAAGCCTCTCGCCGAGAAGTTGTTTGATGTGCTCGTCGCCGTACAGGGTGGCGAGCATGCCCGCAAGATGTCCGCCGGCGGAAAAGCCGAGGGCGGCGACGTGGGCGGGGTCGACGCTGTATTTTTGGGCGTTTTCGCGGATAAAGCACATCGCCATCGCCGCCTCGACGAGGGGAACGGGATAGGCGGTCTTTACCGTGTAGCGGAGCACGAACGCGGAATAGCCCTCGTGCAAAAAACGGAGCGCCACGGGCTCCTGTTCGCGGTCGGAACAGTATTCGTAGCCGCCGCCCGGGATCACGAGCATGGCGGGGCGCACTTTTTTCGCAAGGTCCCCCCTCTGTTCGCGGCAATATACGGTGAGATATCCGCCCCCGTTTCCGCGGCGGGGGACGGAATAATGTTCGTACAGATCGATCGTTTCGTAGATCATTTTTTTCTCCCTGTCATGCGATTTTCGGAATAAAAAGAAGGGGTACAATGCTGTACCCCGTGATTTTTTTATCTCTTCGAGAACTGCGGCGCGCGGCGTGCCTTTTTGAGACCGTACTTCTTTCTCTCCTTGACTCTGGGGTCGCGGGTGAGGAAGCCTGCCTTTTTCAAAGCGGGACGGGTTTCGGGTTCCGCCTGCAAAAGCGCCCGCGAAATCCCTAAACGGATCGCGCCTGCCTGACCCGTGTAACCGCCGCCGACGACGTTCACATGAATGTCGTATTTCCCCTCTGCGCCGATCTCGGCAAGGGGCTGTTTGACGATAAACTGCGTGGTCCCGAGCGGGAAGTAATCTTCGAGCGCGCGGTCGTTGATGATGATTTCTCCGCTGCCGGAGGGAATGAGACGGACACGGGCGACCGCTTTCTTTCTGCGGCCCGTTCCCCAGTATTGCAATTTTTTCTTTACCGTTGCTTTCGCCATGTCAATACCTCACCCCTTAAAATAATTTCAGCTCTTCGGGTCTCTGCGCCTGATGGTTGTGCTGGGCGCCCTTATAGACCCTGAGCTTTTTGATCATCGCCCTGCCGAGGGAGTTCTTCGGGAGCATTCCCTTGACCGCTTCGTAAACGGCAAGATCGCTGTGCTCTGCCATGAGCTTTCCGTATGCGATCTCCTTTAAGCCGCCGATATAACCCGTGTGATAGCGGTAATACTTGTTCTCGAGCTTTTTGCCCGTGAGAACGGCTTTATCGCTGTTGACAATGATCACGAAATCGCCCGTATCTACGTTGGGAGTGAAGGTGGGCTTGTTTTTGCCGCGCAAGATCGAGGCAACCTTGGAAGCCAATCTTCCGAGCGGAATGCCTGTCGCGTCAACGACGTACCACTTTCTTTCAACCGTCTGAGCGTTTGCCATATAGGTCTTCATAATTCGTACTCCTTGTTCCATGCCACTTGCTGTGAGCCGTAATCTCGGTAAAAACGGGGCGCTTTGCCGATTTACCTCTTCATTATAAGCAATCGGGGGGGTATCGTCAAGCTGTTTTGAGTTGCGATTTTAAGATTTTTTCGGAAAAAACAAAAATTTTTTTACGAAACAGCGGCGGCGAAATGCATGTGCGCAGTCCGCGAAAGAAAGTCCGCCGCTTCATGCCGAGCCGCGGACCGTTCCGATCGTCATGTCGCCCCGCGTGTCCCGCCTTACGCGTCATTCCGAGCCGTGCAAGAAAAAACGAAGTCCGAACGGCGGCTCTCCGAGGGAATCTTGCTACGTCCAAGCGCTATCAAAACTAAACCAAAACGAGCGTCATTCCGAGCCGTGCAAGAAAGAACGAAGTCCGAATAGTAACTCTCCGAGGGAATCTTGCTACGTCCAAGCGCGTTCTACCGAACCCGAACGCAACAAGATGCCTTCGCGGATTGGCAAAGCGGACTTCGTAAATACATCACGGCTACTTCGCACTTCGTGCTCGTGCCGCGCTTAGAGAAACAGAACGGCGCGCGGGGCAGCATGACGCGGGCGGGACAGCATGACGCGCAGGGGTGCTTGCGGAAGCACACGTTCCTTATACGCCTTTTTACTTCATGGGGGGCAGGGTTTTGATCACCCGCGCGGGGTTTCCGACCGCGACCGAATTGGAAAGAATATCGTGCACGACCACGCTTCCCGCGCCAATAACGACGTTATCGCCGATCCTCACCCCGGGGAGGACCCGTACGCCGCCGCCGAACCATACGTCGCTTCCCACGACGATCGGCTTTGCAAATTCGAGTTGCGCGCGGCGCACGTCGGCTTCGAGCGGGTGCCCCGCCGTGTAAAACCCGCACTGCGGCGCGATGAACACGTTGTCGCCGAAGATGAGCTTGTTGGTATCGAGGAACATGCAGTCGTGGTTGGCGTAAAAATTTTCGCCCACTTCGGTGTTGTAGCCGTAATCGAACCAGACGTTGCTCTCGATGTTGAAATTTTCGCCGCACTTGCCGAGAATGGAGCGCATGATCGCCTTGCGCTCTTCCACGTTGTCGCGGGGGGTGCGGTTATAGAGCTCGCACTTTCGTTTGCAAGCGGCAAGCTCGCCCATAAGCTCCTCGTCGACGCGGTAGAGCTCCCCCGCCTGTAATTTTTGCTTTGCGGTACGTTCTTTCATATTCTGTTTCCTATCTATAAATCAAGATTTTGTGACTTACTCCAAAACCGCTTTGATCCTGCGGACGCCCGCGGAGGAGGATTGCTCTTTCTGGATATGGAAATGCCCCAAAACGCCCGTGTGCTCCACATGGGGTCCGCCGCACATCTCCTTGGAAAATTCGCCGATCGAGTACGTTTTGACGACTTCGCCGTACTTGCTGTCGAACACGCCGACGAAGTGTTCCGCACGCGCCTCTTCGAGGCTCATCTCCTTGTAGACGACGGGAAGGTCTTCCTCGATCTTTTCGTTGACGAGGTCCTCGACCGCCTTGATCTCCTCGGGCGTCATGGCGCGCTCGAAATTGAAGTCGAACCGCATGCGCTCGTCGGTGATGTTGCTCCCCTTCTGGTTGCAGTCGGGAGAGAGCACCGCTTTGAGCGCGGCGTTGAGAAGGTGGGTCGCCGTATGGTATTTGACTGCCATTTCGGAGTGGCTTTCGAGCCCGCCCTTTGCCTCGCCCTTTGCGAGCACGCGGCTCTTTTCCTGATGTTCCTTAAACGCCTCGTTAAAGCCGTTTTCATCGACCGTAAGCCCTTTTTCCGCCGCAAGCTCCTCGGTGAGTTCGAGCGGGAAGCCGTAGGTATCATAAAGGCGGAACGCCGCCTTGCCGCCGATGACCGTTTCGGGCACATAGCTCGGGTTACTCTTTGCCATGAACTCGTTCTTGCGGGCAAGCCCCGTGACGCATTTTTCGAACTCCTTCATGCCCGTGACGAGCATCGTCTCGAAGCGGTCGGTTTCCTTTTTGATCTCGTCGAGAATGAATTCCTCTTTCTCTTTGAGGAGAGGATATGCCTCGTCGTACACCTCTTCGATGTAAATTTTCGCAACGGAGAGCAATGCGTCCGAGGAGACGTCGAGCTGGCGGCAATAGCGGATCGCGCGGCGCATGATCCTGCGCAGGATATAGCCCGCGCCCGTGTTGGAGGGCAGAACGCCCGTGCTGTCGCCGATGAGCATGACCGTCGTGCGGATATGGTCGGCGATGATCCGCATCGCCCGCTGCGCCTCGCCGCCGTCGTCGTATTTTTTGCCCGAAGCGCGCTCGAGCTCCGAGATGACCCCCGTGAAGAGGTCGGTCTTGTACGCATCGTGCAGACCGTTCAAAAATAGGAGCATACGGTCGAACCCGAAGCCCGTATCCACATAACCCTGTTCGAGTTTTTTGTACTGCATGTAAACGTCGTTGCCGATCTCCACATAGTCGTCGGGGAAGACGGGATTCTCTTTTTCCGCGTCGAGGGGATAGAACCACTCGTTATCGGGACCGCAGGGAGTTCCCACAGTGCCTTCGAGTTCCCACCAATTATCCTCTTTTGGCAGATAAAAGACATGTTCGGGTTTTATTCCGAGAGAAATGACGAGCTGCGCCGTTTCGTCGTCGCGGGGGGCGGAAGCGTTGCCCTCGAACACGGTCGTGCAGAGCTTGTCCTTGTCGAGACCGAATACGTCCGTGAGAATTTCGAACGTCCAAGCCGTTTTTTCTTTTTTGAAGTAGTCGCCGAGCGACCAATTCCCCATCATTTCGAAGAATGTGAAGTGGGAGGGGTCGCCGACGGAGTCGATGTCGACGGTGCGCATACACCCCTGCACGTTGCAGAGGCGTTTTCCCGCGGGGTGCGGTTTGCCCAAAAGGTAGGGCATGAGGGGCTGCATGCCAGCCACATTGAACATGACGCCCGTCGTTCCGTCGCCGATGAGGGACACCGCGCCGATGTCGACGTGCCCCTTGCTCTTATAAAAGTCGAGCCATTTTTGCCTGAGTTCCTTTGCCGTGATCTTCATGATTGATATCCTTGATTTTGTTTTGTTATTGATGGTTTTTTCCTTGGCGCCCCCTGTGGGGGAGCTGTCGAGGCGTTAGCCGAGACTGAGGGGTTTTCCGAGAGCAGGAAAATCCTCTGCGCCCCCTGTGGGGGAGCTGTCGAGGCGTTAGCCGAGACTGAGGGGTTTTAAGAAAGCTTGTATAAACCCTTTCCCCCTCGCTTCGCTCGGGTACTTTCCCTTTTAGGGACAGCAAGTGTTTATCTCGGCTCCCCTTGCAGGGACAGCAAGGGGGTCAAATCTTGCTCAAAGCGTAACCGTCTTTGGAATCTTTGACGGCGTAGCCCATTTGCTTCAACCATTCGCGCAATTCATCCGACTTTGCCCAATCCTTTGCAAGACGGGCAGCCCACCGCTCCTCGGCGAGCCGTTTCACCTCTTCGGGCGCGTCCTCTTTGGGCGCGTACTTTGCGAGATACTCCTTCGCGTCCCTCTTGAACAGCCCCAAAAGCGCATACGTTGCGCGGATTTGGTTGGTCATTCTGCGCGCCGTCGGGTCGTTTTCCCCCAAATAACGCGATACGTCCTTAAAATAACCGTATAGATCGGAGAGCGCAAGGGCGGTGTTGAAGTCGTCGCTCATCGCCTCGTCGAACTTTTTGTCGATCTCGGGGAAGAGCCCCTTCTCTTCGGGAAACGCCTCTTCCGCTTTGGCGATCAGCGTGTAAAAGCGCACAAGATGCCCCTCGGCGTTCGGAAAGAGGTCGTCGGTGATGTTCACGTCGCCGCGGTAACCTGTGGAGAGCAGGGCGAATTTGATCGCCTCGTTGCTGTATTTTGCGAGCAGGTCTTCGAGCAGAAGGCTGTTGCCGAGCGACTTGCTCATCTTTTGCCCGTTTACCTTAATGAGCCCATTGTGCGTCCAATATTTTGCGAACCGTTTGCCCGTTAAAGCCTCCGTCTGCGCGATTTCGTTTTCGTGGTGGGGAAAGATGAGGTCCCTGCCGCCGCCGTGGATGTCGATCTGATCGCCGAATGCGGCGCGGTTCATTGCCGCGCACTCGATGTGCCAGCCCGGGC
>CANRCY010000030.1 GCA_947629225.1 uncultured Clostridia bacterium
GCGGGTTCCAAGCCGTCTATCTCTCGCCGACCGAAGTCCTCGCGGCGCAAAATTATCAGGCGCTTTGCAAGATCTTCCCCGATTACCGCGTGGGCTATCTCGCGGGCGGCTCTTCCGCCAAGGAAAAGAGGGAGATCAAAACGGCGCTCGCAAGAGGGGAGATCGATATCCTTTGCGGTACGCATGCCGTGTTGCAGGGGGACGTTCTCTTCCAAAACCTCGCCTTTTGTGTCTGCGACGAGCAACACCGTTTCGGCGTTTCCCAACGCAATACGCTGAGCGAAAAGGGGAATTGCCCCGACGTGCTCGTCATGTCCGCAACGCCCATTCCGCGCACCCTTTCGCTGATCTTTTACGGCGACCTCGACATTACGACCATTCCCGATAAGCCCAAGGAAAGGCAGGAGATCTCGACTTCCGTCATTCCCGCTTACAAATACGAGGACATGCTCGCCTATATCCGCCGCGAAACGAAGGCGGGCAAACAGGCGTATTTCGTCTGCCCCAAGATCGACGACGACGAAGGGCAGGTGACTTCCGTCACAGAGCTTTACGAAGAGCTCAAAGGCAAACTGTTCGACGTGCGTTTTGCCCTTCTTCACGGCAGAATGAAGGAGCGGGAAAAGACGGAGATCATGACGGCGTTCAAGAACGGGGAGTACGATTGCCTCGTTTCGACGACCGTCATCGAGGTCGGCGTGGACGTGCCGAATGCGACCATTATGGTGGTGTATAACGCCGAACGGTTCGGGCTTTCGCAACTTCATCAGCTCCGCGGCAGAGTAGGGCGGGGGAGCGAAAAGAGCTATTGCTTCCTTCTCGTGGGGAGCGAGAGCGAAACTTCCACAGAGAGATTAAATATTTTGAAGACGACGACGGACGGATTCAAACTCGCCGAAAAGGATTTGGAGCTCCGCGGTAGCGGCGACTTTTTCGGCACCCGCCAGAGCGGAAAATTCTTGAACGACATTAAAAATCTGCGCTACTCCACCGACGTCATTTTCGCCGCGAAAAAACTCTCGGACGAGGCGTTCGAGCGGCGGCTCAACTTCGAAGAGATCAAACAAGCCGCCATGAAGAAGTACGAAAGTCTGAAAGACGTCGTGCTGAATTGAGCAGAATTGAAAAAGTATAACGCGCGGCGCTTGGGGACCCAAGCGCCGCGCGTCTTGCAAGATAGGAGTTGAATTAAATGATGGAAGCCAACGCTACTCCGCCTGTTCCGACAAGATATAAGAAGACAAAATAAAGAATACAATAGAGGAATGCAATCACCATCGAAATTACGCTGATGATGATTCCCGCAAGCGCAAGCCCTTTGCCCTTGCCGCCGAGTTTGGGGGCGTGTTTATAGCCGATGATAGAGCAGATTAAACCCGCAAGCGCGATAAAGAAAGAGAGGACAAATCCGACGACCGCCAAAGTGTTCGTCGTTTCCTGCTGTTGCGGTTTTTCATTCTGGGTCGTCGGGACGCCGCAGTAAATGCAAATTGCCGCTTTGTCGTCGATCTCTTTTCCGCAGTTTTTACAAAACATAACATATTCTCCTTTGTTTTTGTAATCATCATATCACAAGTATTCTTGTAAGTCAAGTATTTTTACAAGTATAGTTGTAAAATGTTTTTATGGAAACGCGGTTTGCGGAGAACTTAAAGGCGCTCCGCATGGAAAAGAAATTGTCGCAAACGACCCTTGCGGAGGCGATAGGGGTCACGCAACAGTGCGTGAGCGAGTGGGAACAGAAGAGGACGGAACCGACGCTCTCTTATCTCTGGTTGCTTGCCGATTTGTTTTCCGTTTCCATCGACGTCCTCTGCGGAAGAGAGGAATGGTAGACCGTCCCGCAGGTTGCGGGATTTTCTTTTTTGAAAAAACGGTTGACTTTTTTGCGGGAAACGGTTATCATAGAGAAACCAACGAAATCGCGGGCCTGTTTCGGATTCGATTGCAAGCGGATTTCGTCGGACGCACGCCGGAGGCTCGGCTCCGTCAAAACGGAAAAATTTTAATTGCTGATAATAGCGAAATCGCCGCACGGAGAGCTCCCGCTTCCCGTATGGCACTTGCAGCGTAACTGATACGCTCCGTTCTGCCCCGATCCCTACGCTCGGGGACAGGGCGTCATCTCAGTAGGGAATGTTGTTCTTCGGCTGACTTCCCCCGAAGAATGAGGCACTTTCGGAGGCATGCCCGCAGGACGTTTGTCTATGGACCGACGGCGGGCGAGATTTGACCACAGACTAAGCGTGTAGTGTCCGCGGAGGAACCTTGTAAGACCGCAGTTCAACTCTGCGCAGGTCCACCAAAGGGGGCGGGATGGCTTTTGCCATCCCGCCCCCTTTGGTATGGAAACGAATTCTGCGCAGAGTTGAGGGTGGAGGCGCGAGCGGGAGCGAGCGGTTTGCGGGCGAATGATTGGGTGGCGGTCGAGTTTGCCGCAAACTTGACAATTGATAATTGTCAACCGGGGCGCGCCGCCAAAGGCGCAACTCTGCGCAGATCCACCAAATGCAACCTAAATTGAACAATTTGTTCGGTTTTATTTTTGTTGTAGTTTTTCTTGGCGCTTGACATTTTATTTGCCATTGTGTTATACTAAGCATGCCAAACCAATCGAATAGAAAATGCAAGGGCTATTTTTGTCCATAACGACAATGGCTTATTTTGCGTTATTTTCTTGCGAATTTGATAAAAATGCAAATTCCGTACCGAAAATAACGCAGATAAGTTCTTGCTTTATTCGGTTGGTTTGGCGACCGTCGGGGTTTGCGTTTTTTGTGCGCTTACTTCGGTGGGCGCACTTTTTTACCTTTGAAAAATTTAAGGAGGTGTTCTATGTTTAAGAACATTGGCGAAAAAATCAAAACATTGGCAATTTTTTGCACGATTTTCGGTTGTCTGCTTTCTGCCGCGGGAGCAATTGTTTGTTGGTGTTTTGAAATTGTTTGGGCGGGGTTTGTTGCTTTAATCGTCGGCTGTCTGTTGTCATGGATAGGATCATTTACTTTATACGGCTTCGGAGAGTTGATCGTTCAAACGACAAAAGCAGCAAAAGGGATTCAAAATATGCAGATGTTATCCGTTTATCAAAACTCAAAAAATCAGGGTGATAAGACAAATGATATGATTGAAGAAATTCAAAGCGAAGTAATCAGTGATTACGAATTCGAAAAAAAAGGATATATTGACGAATCCGAGGCAGTCAATATCCCGAATGACGATGAATGTCCCGCTTGCTTTGGGAAAATCAGTCCCGACGACGAGGAATGCCCTCATTGCGGATATAAATTGAAATAATCCATAATCGTAAGGGATATGACTATTCTTTCCATTTGCCGTTACATTAAAAAATTCAACTTAGGTTGATGCAGGTCCACCAAAGGGGGCGGGATGGCTTTTGCCATCCCGCCCCCTTTGGTATGGAAACGAATTCCGATGCTACATCATAATATTTAATAATTTTTCAATTTCGCCGCTTGATTATTTTACGTCGCTATGATATAATAAAAACACATTACGATCAGAGAAAAACATGCAGGTCATCAGTTTATTTAGCGGGTGCGGCGGTCTCGATTTGGGCTTCGAACGCGCGGGATTCGATATCCCGATCGCCAACGAATACGATCCGAAGATATGGAGCACCTATGCTTTGAATCACCCGCGGACAAAATTGATCAAAGACGATATTCGCAAACTCGGCGAAGACGTTTTTCCATGCGGCGTCGACGGAATTATCGGCGGTCCGCCCTGCCAATCATGGTCCGAGGCGGGCGCTTTGCGGGGCATAGACGATCCGCGCGGTAAGCTGTTTTACGAGTATATCCGAATTTTAAGAAAAGTCCAACCAAAATTTTTTCTTGCGGAAAATGTGAGCGGAATGCTTGCGCGGCGTCATGTGGACGCCGTCGATCAGATCTTCGGGACCTTTGGAGCTTGCGGGTACCATGTTACCATTTCCCTCGTCAATGCAAAAAATTATGGCGTTGCGCAAGAACGCCGCCGTGTCTTTTATATGGGATTCCGTAACGATTTGGGGGTCCGATTCGAATTCCCGCGCGGCTCCACTTGGGACGATAAATTAAAATTGACTTTGCGGGATGTTATTTGGGACTTGCAGGAAACTGCCGTACCCGCAGGGCAACACAATGCTCATAATCCGTCTGCGATCAACAATAACGAATACTTCACGGGCGCGTTTTCTCCCATTTTTATGAGCCGTAACCGTGTGAAATCATGGGATGAACAAGCCTTTACGGTGCAGGCTTCTGGCAGACAATGCCAAATCCACCCGCAAGCACCCAAAATGGTTTTTGTCTCCCAAAACAAGCGGGAATTCGTCAAAGGGCAAGAACACCTATACCGCAGAATGACGATCCGTGAGATCGCAAGGATTCAGGGGTTTCCCGATTCCTTCCGATTCCTCTATGAAAATACGGACGACGCATATAAGATGATCGGGAATGCCGTTCCCGTAAATCTTGCCTATGAGATCGCAATGGCGATCAAAAAAGCGCTGACTGCAAAGGAGCAACAAAAGGATGAGCAAGCAAAGCAATAACCAAGGACGTGCCTACGAATACATCTGCTTATTGACTTTATCGAACGAGATCAATCGGTTCCGTACTGCCGAGATCGAACGGAACAGTGCATATCATGCGGCATACCACGCATGGACCGACGTCGATATGGCGTTGCAAGAGACGTTGAAGGAAAGTGCGAGAGCTGCCGTCGCTACGGTTTTCGACATGGAACCCATGATCATAGAGCAAGGGGACGATGTGCTCTCCCTTAAAATCCAGACCGATCAAGAAGGGAAAGCGGGGGACGTGCGCGATATCGTTATCTCTCGGAAAGAAATAAAATGGGAGATCGGATTAAGTCTCAAACACAATCATTTCGCGGTCAAACACAACCGTCTTGCCAAAACACTTGATTTCGGCGCGAAATGGTACGGAATTCCTTGTTCAAAAGAATATTGGGACCGTGTTCAACCGATCTTTCAACGTTTGGAACGGGAAAAATTGCTCCGTCGCGCCTGGCGCGAGCTGAAAGATAAAGATACTGAAATCTATGTACCGTTGCTCCGTGCATTTATTGAAGAAGTCAAAAAGAGCAATGCGATGGACCCTTCCGTTCCGAAAAAGATGGCGGAGTACCTTCTCGGCGAGTTTGATTTTTACAAAATCATCAGCGTCGATTCAAAGCGTTTGACACAAATCCAAACCTATAACATGCACGGAAAACTCAATCGTCCGGCGCAAACGAGAAAGCCGAAGATCGTTGTTCCCGTTACCTCTCTCCCGACGAGGATCGTTTCCTTGGATTTTAAGCCGAACAGCACGACTACCGCGGAGCTCTATATGGACGGCGGGTGGGAATTCGGGTTCCGCCTTCACAATGCCGCTACCATGGCAGAACCCAGTGTGAAGTTCGATATCCAAGTGATCGGAATGCCTGCGACGATCATCTCGATAAACTGCATTTGGCAGTAATAGGGAAATCATAATGTTGTCCTTGCCGAAAGGCAAGGACTTTGCGTAAAAAAGGGTCGCCCATGAACATTCTCCCCTCGGAATGAAATGCGGGGCGAAAAGTTCGTCGCACGGAAAAGGACAAGAAATTTTCATTTTCGGCGGGGAGTGCTCATTATTTTCACTTTTTGTGTGAGTTTTAAGCCGAATTTGAAAATTCAGTTCTGTTTTGTTGGTTTGTATCTCATTTTTTTCATTGACAAAACAAAGGTTTTGCGATATAATAAATGCAGATTCGGAAAAAAGAGGAAGAAAAATGGACATTCGGGAAATTTTAAGCAGATGCGATCATACCCAGCTCTCCGTCACCGCGACGTGGGAGGATATCCGCTCGCTCATCGACGACGGCATTGCGTATAAGACCGCTTCGGTGTGCATTCCGCCCTGCTATGTGGCAGACGCCGCCGCCTATGCGGACGGAAGGATCGCGATCTGTACGGTCATCGGCTTCCCCAACGGGTACAACACCAAGGAAGTGAAAGTGTTCGAGACCGCGGACGCCGCCGAAAAGGGCGCAGACGAGATCGATATGGTCATCAACATCGGAGACCTCAAAGCGCGGCGCTACGAAAAAATTCTGGACGAGATCAAAGCCGTGAAAAAGGCTTGCGGCGGAAAGATCCTCAAAGTCATCATCGAGACCTGCCTTTTGACCGACGAGGAGAAGATCGAAATGTGCAGGATCGTCACGGAGGCGGGCGCGGACTTCATCAAGACCTCCACGGGCTTCTCCAAGGCGGGCGCGACCCGCGAGGACGTGGCTCTGTTCAAACAGCACGTCGGCAAAGGCGTTCAGATCAAAGCGGCGGGCGGCATTTCTTCCATAAAGGACGCGGAAGACTTCGTTTCCCTCGGCGCAGACCGTTTGGGGACTTCCCGTATCGTCAGGATCGTAAAGGAGGAGCACTTATTATGAACGAACACCCCAACATTCCCACTCCGCACATCGCCGCCAAGTACGGCGATTTCGCAAAGACCGTTTTGATGCCGGGCGACCCGCTCCGCGCAAAATTCATTGCGGAAAATTTCCTCGAAAACCCTGTTCTCGTCAACAATGTGCGCGGGGTCAACGGCTATACGGGGACTTATAAGGGCAAGCGCGTCTCCGTCATGGCGTCGGGAATGGGACAGCCCTCGATCGGCATCTATTCCTACGAACTCTATCATTTTTATGATGTAGAGACCATTCTCCGCGTGGGATCGTGCGGGAGTTTCGACAAAGATCTGCACGCCCGCGACATCATTCTCGCGCAGGGCGCATGCACAAACGGCAACTATGCGCAACAATACGGTCTGCCGGGCACGTTCTGCCCGATTGCCGATTTCGGACTGTTGCGCCGCGCCGCCGACCTCTGCGAAAAGGCGGGCGTCCGCTATAAGGTCGGGAATATTTTCTCGTCCGATATGTTCTATGACGACGCAAACAGCGGCATGCAGTGGGCGAAGATGGGCGTTTTGGGCGTGGAGATGGAGAGCGCGGCTCTCTATTGCAACGCGGCGCGCGCGGGCAAAAAGGCACTGTGTATCTGCACCGTCAGCGACAGCTTCCTCTATCCCGAAGAGAATACCACCGCGGAAGAGCGGCAGACTTCGTTTACGGCGATGATGAAGATCGCCCTCGAACTTGCTTGAACGGGAGGAGACCGCAATGGCGAAGAGATTTTTTCTGATCGTGCTCGACAGCTTCGGCGTGGGGGAACTCCCCGACGCGTCCCTGTGGCATGACGAAGGCAGCAACACGCTGGGCGCGATCCGCAACCACCCCGCGTTCCACTGCCCCAATTTACGCGAACTCGGGCTGTTTAACATCGACGGCGTGGGCGGAGGCGTTCCCTCGCCCAAGGCAAGCTATGCGAAAATGACCGAAAAATCGATGGGGAAGGATACCACCATCGGGCATTGGGAGATAGCGGGGCTCATTTCGCCCCAACCGCTCCCGACCTACCCGAACGGCTTCCCCGCAGAGCTCATCCGCGAATTCGAACGCAGGACGGGCAGGAAAGTGATCTGCAATCTGCCCTATTCGGGCACCGAGGTCATCAAAGACTACGGAAGAGAACACGTCGAAACGGGCGCGCTCATCGTCTATACCTCGGCGGACAGCGTGTTCCAGATCGCCGCACACGAGGACGTTGTGCCCGTGAAAGAGCTTTACGGATACTGCGAGATCGCGCGGGAGATGCTCGTTCCGCCCCATAACGTGGGCAGGGTCATCGCCCGCCCGTTCAACGGAGAATATCCCTATACGCGCACGGCGAACCGCCACGACTTTTCCCTCGTCCCGCCCGCCGACACCATGCTCAACCTCTTGCAAAAAGCGGGGTACGAGACGATCTCCGTCGGAAAGATCTACGATATTTTTGCGGGGAGCGGACTTTCGGAGAGCAACCGCACGGTTTCCAACACGCACGGCATGCAGGTGACGCACGAAATGCAGGCGCGCTCTTTCAATGGGCTGTGCTTTGTCAACCTCGTCGACTTCGACATGAAGTACGGGCACAGGAACGACGTTGCGGGCTATGCCGCCGCGGCGACGGAATTCGACGCTTTTCTTCCCTCCTTTATAGAGAATATGAGAGAGGAGGACGTTCTTCTCATCACCGCCGACCACGGCTGCGACCCCGCGACCCCTTCGACCGACCATTCCCGCGAATATACGCCCATGCTCATCTATGGGAAAGGGATCAAAAGCGGCGTTGACCTCGGCGTTCGCCCGACCTTTGCGGACATCGGCGCGACGGTGCTCGACTTCTTCGGCGTGCCGCAGGAACAGACGGACGGAACGAGCTTTTTGAAGGCGGTGCAGAGATGAACGACCGCGAACTGATGGAACTCGCGCAAAAGGCGCGCGAAACTTCTTATTCTCCCTATTCCCGTTTCCGCGTGGGGGCGGCGCTCCTGACAAAGAGCGGAAAAGTGTACACGGGCTGTAACATCGAGAATGCGTCCTATCCCGCAACGGTGTGCGCCGAACGCACGGCGATCTTCAAGGCGGTGAGCGAGGGGGAGAAGGAATTCGAAGCCCTTGCGATCGTGGGCGGAAGAGAGGGGGAGACGGCGGACTTCTGCGCTCCCTGCGGCGTGTGCCGACAGGTCGTCGCCGAATTCTGCCCGCCCGCATTCAAGATCCTGCTCGGGAATCCCGCAAAATTCAAAGCTTATACGCTCGAAATGCTGCTCCCGCTCTCGTTTACGGGAAGCGACCTTTGACCTTCATTTGAAAAAGGACTTATGAAAAAAATTCAGATAAAAATCGTTTCTGTTCTGTGCGCCCTGCTCGTCTTCTGCGTAGGTCTCGTCGGTTGCGACAAGACCAAGCCCGAGCGGCAAAAACTTTCCGCGCCCGAAGTCGCGATCGACGTTGACGGGCTCGCGGTTTGGAGCACGGTCGACGGCGCGATCTATTACGCCTATACGATCGACGGCGGTAGCGAGGAGCTCACCGAGACGACGAGCTTGCAACTCGCCGACGGGCAGACCATAGCCGTCAAGGCGGTGAGCGGGAGCTCGGAATTCGAAGACAGCGATTTCTCCGCCCCGAAGACCTACCATAAAGAGGTGATCGCCCCGCACGACCATACCGACGTCAATGCGGACGGTAAGTGCGACTTCTGCAAAGAGAGCGTGATGGCGGAACTCAGCTTTTACGCCGTGAACGACCTGCACGGGAAGTTCATGGATACTGCCGCACAGCCCGGTGTGGACGAATTTACGACCTATCTGAAAAACCTTTACGAAGATACGGCGCGCGAAGAGATCCTGCTCTCCTCGGGAGACATGTGGCAGGGGACGGTGGAGTCCTCTTCCAACAGAGGGCGACTCATGACGGAGTGGATGAACGAGGTGGGGTTCGTCTCCATGACCCTCGGCAACCACGAATTCGACTGGGGTCCCGACGTTCTTACGCCCAACAGCGAGCTCGCCGAATTTCCTCTCCTCGGCATCAACGTGACGTATAACGGCGCGCCCGCAAATTATTGCAAGCCCTCCGTCATCGTGGAAAAGGCGGGGGTGAAGATCGGCATCATCGGCGCGATCGGCGACTGCCTTTCCTCCATCTCGGGCGAATTCCAAACGGGGCTCTCCTTTGCGACGGACGGCGCGCTCACCGCTCTCGTCAAGAACGAGGCGACCCGCCTCAGAAACGAGGAGGAGTGCGATTTTATCGTCTACTCCATCCACGACGGCGGATCGGGATTCCCTTCCTCGGGTGTGAACAACGTAACAAACGGCGATTTGACCTATTACGATACCGCCCTCTCGGAGGGCTATGTCGACCTCGTGTTCGAGGCGCATACCCACCAGAGCTATATCCTCAAAGACGAATACGGCGTTTATCACATGCAGGGCGGCGGCGAGAACAAATACATCAGTTGCGCCGAAGTCTCTTTTAACACTGTCACGGGCGATTATCAGGTCTCTCCCAAACTTATTTCGAACGGCGTGTACGGCAAAAGCAGCATCGAGGACGACCCCGTGGTAGAGGAGATCTTCGAGAAATACTTCCCCGACGAAAATCCCTATACGACCGTGCTCGGAAAGAACATCCGCATGCGGGACTCGGACACGATCTGCGACCGAGTCGCCCGCCTCTATTACGATAAGGGCATGGAGACATGGGGGAGCGAATATCAGATCGTAGCCGCGGGCGGGTATCTGAATACACGAAACCCCTACGACCTTTCGGCAGGGGACGTTACCTATGCCGATCTCTTCTCCCTGCTTCCCTTCGACAACGCCATCGTCTTGGGCAAGATCAGGGGGTCCGACCTCAAAAAACGGTTTTTGAACAGCAATTCTTATTGCATTTATGCGACGATCGACGCTTCCGAAGTTTCGGACGGAAAGGAGTATTATATCGTCGTGGATAGCTACACTTCTACATACAGGTGGAACAATATCACCGAAGTAACGCGCCTTGCGGGCAACATCTATGCGCGCGATCTGCTCGCCGACTACATTCGGGCGGGGAATTGGGCGAGATAAGGAGAAAACGGATATGCGGCTTTACGACATCATCAAAAAGAAGCAGGGCGGCGGGGAACTCTCTACCGAAGAGATAAACTTCTTTATCCGCGGCGTTACCGACGGGAGCATTCCCGACTATCAGATCTCCGCGCTCCTCATGGCGATCTGGTTCCGCGGAATGTCCGTGCGCGAGACATGCGACCTCACCTTCGCCGTTCGCGATTCGGGCGAAAAGCTCGACTTTTCCGCGATCGACGGCATCCGCGTGGACAAGCACTCCACGGGCGGCGTGGGGGATAAGACCAGCCTCGTCGTTGCGCCCATTGTCGCTTCCTTCGGCGTAAAGGTCGCCAAGATGAGCGGCAGAGGCTTGGGACACACGGGGGGCACCGTCGATAAGCTCGAATCCATCGACGGATTCCGCACGACTCTCTCCGAAGAGGAATTTATCGAGCAGGTCAACAAGATCGGGCTCGCCATTGTGGGGCAGTCGCGGCAGTTTGCCCCCGCCGATAAAAAGCTCTATGCCTTGCGCGACGTGACGGCAACGGTGGACAGCATGCCCCTTATCGCCGCGAGCATCATGGGCAAAAAACTCGCCGCGGACGACGATTGCATCGTGCTCGACGTAAAGACGGGGAGCGGATCCTTCATGAAGACGGCTGAGGCGAGCAAAGAGCTCGCGCGGCTGATGGTGGACATCGGGAAGAACGCGGGCAAAAAGATGGTCGCGCTCATTACGAATATGGACAGACCGCTCGGCTATGCCATCGGCAACTCGCTCGAAGTCATCGAGGCAGTCGAGACGCTGAAAGGGAGGGGACCTGCCGACTTTACGGAAGTCTGCCTCATCCTTGCAAGCTATATGCTTTCGCTGGCGGGCAAGGGCACGCCCGAGGAATGCAGAAAACTTGCGGAAGGCGCCATTGCCGACGGGAGCGCTCTGAAAAAACTCGCGGAGACGGTCCGCGCGCAGGGCGGGAACGCGGAGCTCATCGAACACCCCGAAACGTTCGCGAGGGCGAAATATTCGCACGCCGTGCTGAGCAGAGAGGAAGGATATATCGCCTCGGTGGACACGGAGGCGTACGGGCTTTCGAGCCTTGCGCTCGGCGCGGGACGGAACACCGCGGAGGACCCCATCGATCACACCGCGGGCATTCTCTTAAAGAAGAAGACGGGCGACTTTGTGCGCAAGGGCGAGGAGATCGCGACCCTCTTTTCCTGCAATGCCGCTTGCTTTTCAGCCGCCGAAGAACAACTGCTTGCGGCGACGCATATTTCAAAGGAAAAAGCTCCCGAAGAGCCGCTCGTGTACGGCGTTGTGGAATAAATATGGCGAAGTTATATTTTAAGTTCGGCGCAATGGGTTCCTCCAAAACGGCGCAGGCGCTCATTACGAAGTTCAATTACGAAGAGCGGAATATGAAGGTCCTGCTCTTAAAGCCCGCCCTCGACACGAGGGACGGGGAGACCGTTGTCAAATCGCGTATCGGCTTAAAGCAGGACGCCCTCGCCGTCGGCGAAGACGAGGACCTTTACCGCCTCTATACCGAACAATATTCCGACTGCGACGTCATCATCGTGGACGAGTGCCAATTCCTCACTCCCGCGCAGGTGGACCAGCTCGCGGACATCGTCATCGGCAAGAATATTCCCGTGCTGTGCTTCGGGCTCTCCACCGACTTCACGACCCACCTCTTCCCCGGGAGCA